>MFLB01000035.1 GCA_001781445.1 Candidatus Kaiserbacteria bacterium RIFCSPHIGHO2_01_FULL_58_22
ACCAGCTATTACAACGTTCGATAAGCTTTTCACTCCAACCCACAAGTCATCCCAGAGTGTTGCACAACTCACGGGTTCGGCCCTCCCTCCTTATTTCTAAAGAGTTCAGCCTGCTCATGGGTAGCTCACGTTGCTTCGGGTCTGATACAAACGACTTCACCCCGTTAGACAAAGAACCCAAGTACCGAAGTGGCACATTGAATATTCCTGGTCTCGTGCGCGCTCCGTGACATAAGTACACTCAGGTACTTTGTCTAACGGGGCAGGCGCGCTATTCACACTCGCTTTCGCTACGGCTCCATGCTTTGTCGCACTTAGCCAAGCCGTTTGCATCAACTCGTTGGCTCATTCTTCAATAGGCACGCCGTTCTGGTTGCTAGTTGCTGGTTACTAGTTGCTGGAAACACGTTTGATGAGAGCGTTCAGTTGCTTACCAACCACTTCGCTTTCGCCAAGTAGCGGTGCAATCTCATTTGCACTTAAGAGACCGGCATCCCGAGAAAATTCGAGATGAAAGAATACTTCATCGTTGCTACCTAAGGCTGTTCTCAGAAAATTTATCGTGTCCTTTTCTGATTTTTGCCTTGCGCAACCTTCTGCGATGTTGGCAGGCACAGCGCGACTTGCCCTGCGCAATTGATTGCCAATATCGTATTGATATTCCCTTGGTATCTTCTTCATCAAGACGAATATATCGAGCGCAAGCTTGTAACTGCGCTTATACACATTCAAATCTTGGTACCTCACCTTTGCATTTTACCAGCAACTAGCTACTAGTAACTAGCAACCAGTTCGACTCCTTGTAGACATGCGGTT
Organism: Candidatus Kaiserbacteria bacterium RIFCSPHIGHO2_01_FULL_58_22; assembly: GCA_001781445.1. GTDB lineage: Bacteria > Patescibacteriota > Minisyncoccia > Phycocordibacterales > UBA2100 > UBA10103. The sequence goes on from MFLB01000035.1 coordinate 817, forward strand.
TCAGTTCTATTTCACTCCCCTCACCGGGGTTCTTTTCACCTTTCCCTCACGGTACTAGTTCACTATCGATCTGAAGAAGTATGTAGCATTACCAGTTAGTCCTGGCGAATTCACCCGAGCTATCCGTGTCTCGAGTTACTCAAGAATCCCGACGTCCTTGCGGGGTCGAGAGGCCGACTGTTACGTCGGCCCTACAGCCATAGAGGTGCATCGTTTTCGAGTACGGGACTATTACCCTCTGGGGTCTTGCTTCCCAGCAAGTTCCTCTAACTCTGCATTTTTTTACTCTATCGGTTTTATCCACGCCGTAGTCTTATAACCCCCATTCCCCTAGGCAGCTGTCAGCTATCAGCTATCAGCTGTCAGTAGATGCAAAATGCATTTTCCTGAAAGCTGAAAGCTTAACGCTGAAAGCTATCTAAGAGGCTGAGTTTGTGCTTCTCCCGTTTCGCTCGCCGCTACTAAGGGAATACCTGTTGGTCTCTTTTCCTCTTGGTACTGAGATGTTTCACTTCCCAAGGTCTGCTCTTGCCGGCCGTTACGCCGGAAGTGTAGAGGGTTTGCCTCTACGGGTTGCCCCATTCGGAAATCTCCGGATCGAAGGTTGCTTGGCACCTCCCCGAAGCTTATCGCAGCTAAACCGCGTCCTTCATCGCCTTCTTCAGTCAAGGCATCCACCGCACGCCCTTATCAGAATCCCGAAAGGAATTCTGAGAACCTCCAGACACACGCTATACAGCGTGTGCCGGACCCGTCACACGCTTTCGCGTGTGTCGGGGCGTGTGCTTCGTCGCTGTCTATTTCGACGAAGACTTCGCTTTCCCCGACACACACCGTAGGTGTGTGAACGGGTCCGTTCACACGCTTTCGCGTGTGCCGGATTTTTTGCTCGGTCCGTTCCGCCATTTTGGCGGATCACGGACCAATTTCCTGCACTCTATTTCAGAGACTTTTAACTGAAATAGAATGTGTTGATTGATTCCCCGACACACGCGCTAAGCGCGTGTGGACGGGTCCGTCACACGCTCTCGCGTGTGTCGGATTTTTGTGTCGCTCTTCAGTTTTCAACGAGCAACCCTACTTCGTTCGCCTCTCGGCGAACTTCGAAGGACAAAGCGTATATCCAACGAAAAAGCCGCTTTAAAGCGGCTCGGGTCGCAGAGCAGTTGAGCCCGGCTACCTTCGCCACTTCGTGAAGCTTTTAACGGTCAACATATACGTATATAGGAGTATATCCATCGTCATCTGCTTGTCAACAAAAGTGTGTTGTCCAGATGTGGAAACGGCCGTATTCTGCATATGTGGAACCCCCCCCCAGCGAGCCGCGCTAAAACATATCGGATTTCCTTGGCTATAACGCTACCGATTTTACTCGTAGGATTCGCTTCGGCGCTTGGCTCGCTTAACTACGCTACGGGCAATGATGCTTACCTCGCGCAAGCAGGTGCGACTGTCGACAGCCGCCAAGAGAGAGTGGATAAAGCATGCAAAGATGCAAAGCAGTACATGGCCTCAACGTATCCTGACAGCAGAAAATTTGATGTTTTCAAGCGATCGTTCAATGTAAAAGTAACCAGTGAATTTGATGATACGTGCGTTGCGGCAATCCCAAAACCTGATGTTACTCTCAATCCATTAGATCCAGAGAGCTACGAATGCAAAGGTAAGAGTGCTGTCGTAAACGTTATTCAATACCGAGTCATTCAGTACGTGCATGTGAGTTTAGCGACAAACGGAGCAAACAATGAAGCTCCTCGCAGCAAGCTACGAGGTATCTGCGGAATTCTTCGTAGCCGCCAACCCTACTTCGCTAAAGCTACGAAGGGTTCTACTCACGCCTTCATCCCCGCAGCAAGCTGCGGGGTATTCGGCGAAGTAGAATAAAGGAGAATGCTCCGTTCGAGTCTGCAAATCGGCCGATTCGTGCGTCGCCACGAGAGTAATGGGATTCAACCAAGAGGTGCAAGATCTGCTCAATCCTGCTAATAAATTGAGGCAGGAACTGGAGCAGGCGGGGGAATTGAAGGCAATTCCGTTGCAGGAACGCGAATATACATATGAGCCTGGACGAGATTTCACTCTCAAGAAATTTCTGGAAGAAGAATGTACGTACGGCGGATGTAGTAGAGGCGTTTTACAAGATATCGATGAAGTGAATAAAAGAACGGAGAGACTAAGAACGCCCGGCTTCCTTGACTTCGAGGAGTTTTGGAACAAGCTGAATGCACAGCCGATGGCTTCACTCAATGCGCCTGTGCAGACTGTCTCGCTCTCCGATGACCTTCGAAATCAATCACGGCTAGCGCCGTCTTTGCTCGCAAGCAACTACTTCACGCCGATACAAGGAATCGAGAGGATAGCTACGGGCAATACGTTCTCTGCAAAAACATCCGCACCGACCTTGGGGGGTGTAGCGCCGCACCAATGGTCGCAAATCGTCTTTGCAAACCTCACTGCGAGATATCCCTTTACGCTCTAGCGCGTACAAGTTGTATATACGGAGTATTGACAGGTATGGGTGACCTCGTATACTATGTGAATGCGGTGGCCGTATCGCGATAAGCGCATTGAGTGGGACGAAGAGAAGAATGAGACGCTCCTGCGAAAACGCGGCGTTTCGTTCAACGATGTCGTGCTACTTATCGAGGAGGAGCGTGTTATTGATGTCATCCCCCATTGGGATGAGACGAGACGGCCCCACCAGCAGGCCATCATTATCATGCTGAACGATTACATTCATGTTGTTCCTTTCGTGGTAGATGAAGAAAAGGTATTCCTAAAAACTATTTTTGCTAGTAGGAAGATAACGCAACGATATATGAGGTAAACAAACAATTATGAAACAAAAAAATTCCAGGCTTACAAAAGAAGAGCGCATGTGGGAGAAGTGGATTCTCTCGGGTAAAGCAAAAACTATTCCCAACTTCGAGCAACATCGCCGCGATCTTGCCGCGTCTGCGCGCGCACAACGGGAAAAAACGAAGCTCGTCTCAATACGAGTGCGTGAACATGACCTCGCGAGATTGCGCGCCAAGGCCGAGCGTGAGGGACTCCCCTATCAAACGCTCATCAACTCCCTCATACACAAGTACGCGCAGGAGTACTCAAAATAACGCCCAAGGCATCAGGCTGTCTTGAGCTTTTTGAGCATCTCGGCGGCGCGGACGAGGTCGTTGGGAGCCGTTATTTGTATCCATTTTTGGGTGAACACGGGCTCGAACGGTACGCCCAGCTCCTTCGCCGCCGCGGCGACCGTCTGCGGGAGGCCGTATTCGAGACTCCCCTCATGCTTGGGAACAAGCGGGCAGGAAAAGAGCCGCGTGTCCAAGACGTACAGGTTTGTACTCGCCAAGCCCTTCTCCACACGCGCCTCGTCCTCCTCCTTGCTCTCGATGATGCCCGCTATGAGACCGTCGTCGCCGAGCCGCACGCTCCCCGCGCGATGCATCGCGGGCAATTCCTGCACCAGGAGCTTCCACGACGGCGTGTCTTCGAGGCATCGTTCGACATCCTCTTTCGCATAGATATCATCGCCCATCATGATGAGAAAGCGATCGCGCAGGAGAGATTGAGCGCGCCACAGGGCTCCGGCGGTGCCGTCCATGCGCTCCTGCTCGGCGTAGACGATACGCTTGCCCTGATAGAGCGCGCCGACATGCCGTCGGATCACCTCGCCGAGATAGCCGACGATGAGCACGACCTCGTCTATCGAATCCGGAAGCGCTTCGAGCTTGTATTCGAGAAGAGGCTTGCCGGCGACCTCGAGCATCGGCTTGGGCACTGCTGTCGTAAGCTCATCCATGCGCGTACCGCGCCCTGCGGCGAGAATCACTGCCTGCATTGCGGTATTCTAGCAGAAACGAGAGCGGTCCGCGTGGAACGCGGGCCGCTCTGCATACGCCGTCCGAAAGAAAGAATTTCTTAGCGGTTGTGCGCGATTTCCGAACGAATGCGCTCGATGGTGCGGCCCGCGGCTTCCTTGCCTCCCAAGCCGAAGGCGAGTCCGAAACCGAGCGCGAGCGCGATGACGATCCCCGTGAAAAGGGTCTGCACGAATTCCGTCGCGACGCCGAGCTGGTTCAAGACCGCGAGAATGGCGGTCACCCAGATGGCGTATTTGGCTACGGTGCCGGCGAGGTTGCCGGAGTGCGCTCCCGCCGCGCGCGCCGAGCTCGCGATGACGTTCTTTACTGCCTCCGCGACGATCGCCGCAAGTACGAGTATCAGCACGGCGACGATGACCTGCGGGAGGTAGAGAAGCACGACCTGCTGAAGGAAGATCGTAACCCTGCTCAAACCGAGGACCTCCAGCGAGGTCATCAGGAAGACGATGACGATGAACCACTGGACGAGCGTTCCCAGAAATGCGCCGATGTTCAGGTTGAACCCGGCTTCCCGCGCGAACTCGTTGACGCCCGCGGCCTTCAGGGCGTCGTCCAGGCGCAAGACCTTCACGACCTGCTCCACGACCCGGTAGAGGATGACCCCGACGATCCAGCCGACGATGAAGATGACTATGGCCGCGAGGATCGCGGGCAGGAACTGGATCACCGTGTACCACAGGTCTGCGAACGAGTTCTGCAATACGTTCGCTGATTGACTGACTATCATAGCAAAGATAATGAATGACTAATATTGATAAGTGTTATAGGTTTTCGACCCCTTGTGCCTTAATGATAGCATCCTCCCCGCGCGTAAAGGCCCCACGAGGGTGGCTGTGTGGATTGCCCGCCCCAGCAAACCAGACGAAGGACGGTCCTTCGTCTACGAAGGACCGTCCTTCGTCTTTTGGCTGTATGGGGCCGTTTTTTGACACCTTTTTCTACAGGAGGCGCATCTTGTCGAGTAAGACCAAATGAGGATAGTCCAAGGTGTCCCGCAGGAGCCTGTCTTCTATGGTGAGCCGGTAGCGGAATTCGGGCGTCGAGAAGACCGCGTAGCGTATCTCGCGCCCGAATGCGGGCTCGAGCGCCTTCACGGCAGACTCAAGGCGGCCCTCGTTCAAGGCATCGGCGGCGACGATGAGATCGGCCGGGCGGGTGGGGTCTCCCATGAACGAGCCGGAAAGGATGATAGCCGCAAGGCGGCCCGCGCCCTTGAGGGCGCCCAGAATGTTCTTGTACTGCACGGGCGAAACTTCATGAACGAACTTCACGAGCGCCGGAGCGTGCTTGAAATCCGGGTCGAAGGCCCATGCATGCTCGTTTTGACGCCCCGTAACCGCGCGCTTCGCTTTTCCGACCTGTATCGAGAACTTCGCCTTCTTTATGACGCCGAGCTGTTCGAGCGAGCGTATCTCCTTCGCCGCTGTCGCAGGACTTACGCCCGCGCGCTTCGCCGCCAACGGGGCCGTGAAAACCTCGGATTGGTTGAGGACGAAGGCACGCAATATCCGCGCGCGAGCGGCGTTGCCGAGAAACCGGGAAAGGAAGTCATCGGCCATTGCCCTGATTCTACTCTCTCCCATTACTTCCTGACAAGCCGCGCGCCGCGCGAAAAACGGCTCGCCCGGCGAGCCGTTTTCCTTCCTTATTCCACGCGCTATTTCAGGGTTACTTTTGCTCCTGCCGTTTCCAGTTTTTTCTTGAATTCTTCCGCATCCGCCTTCTTCATGTCTGCTTTGAGCATCGCCGGAGCGCTCTCGACGAGGTCTTTCGCTTCCTTGAGGCCGAGCGCGAGCGCCTCCTTCACGACCTTAATGACCGCTATCTTCTGCTCGCCCGCGGAAGTGAGCTCGACGTTGAACTCCGTCTTCTCCTCGCCCGCCGCGGCGGCCGGAGCCGCCGCGGCTACCGCCGTCGCGGAAACTCCCCATTTCGTCTCGATGGCCTTGACCAGAGCGTTGAGCTCAAGAACGGTCATTTTCTCGACCGAATCTATAATGGTCTGCGCCGCCGGTGATACTTGATTTTCATCCATAGATTTTTTGGTAAGCGTAGAGCGTTTAGCGATTCGCGTTTAGAAAATTCGCATTCTCTATACGCTAGACGCTATCCGCTAATCGCTATTTGGTAACTACGCCTTCTTCTGCGCTACTTGATCAAGAGCGATCGCAAAGCGTTGAATAGGCGAATTAATAATGTTCGCGAACATGCCGCGCAGTACCTGCATTCCGGGAATGGTCGCTATCTCCTGCATTGCCGCCTGACCCATGAGCTTGCCCTCGAAGACGCCTCCAAGAATGGTGAGCTTATCGGTCAGCTTCTTGCCGAACTCATGGACGAGCCGCGCCGATGCGGTGACGTCCTCTCCCCCGCCTGAGGCGATCGCGACCTCGCCTTCGAGCGGAAGCGCGTCGTGTTTGAGTCCGAGCTTGTCGAGCGCGCGGCGGATGAGCGTCTTCTTCGCGACGAAGTACGAAACGCCGTCTTTTTTGAGAGAACGGCGCATGGCTGATTCTTCCGCGACGTTCACTCTCGTGAAATGCACGAAGACCGAAGAAGCGCCCTCCTTAAGGGCCTTTTCGAGCTTCCCGATTATTGCGGCTTTTTGTTCCTTACTCTTGGCCATACTGACAACATGAAGAACCTTATAAAAGGCCTCGAGCACTCCGCGTGGAGTAGTTCGACCTAGGCAAGTCTGACGCCTCTCGACTGCTCACCTTCTCTGGCCTGATAGTCAGAAGTCTATAAACACATACGGCTGTAGTCAAGTTATCGAGCAATGCTACCATGCTAATTATGGACAGATTAGGGCGCAATAATGATGGAACAGAAACGGTGGTCAGCTTCAAGCAGACAAAAGCCATGCGTCATCCGCATTGGAAAGACGCGGTCGGAGAAATAGAGTTGCGGTTCCGACTCACTGACGAGCTCAAAAAGTGGGCCATTGATGCAACAAGCGCACGCCTCATGGATGACCACGGACGCGAGGAAAAGGCGCTTGTGATGCTGGGAGAAGTCGCCGCCAATGATCTTCGGGCCATCTGGAATAAATGGGATATCAACCAATCTGAAAAGAACGCCGAGTGAAATAGGGCGAGCTACTCGTTAAT
>MFLB01000036.1 GCA_001781445.1 Candidatus Kaiserbacteria bacterium RIFCSPHIGHO2_01_FULL_58_22
GCTAGGCGACTCCGCGTCGGCTAGGCGACTCCGCGTCGGGGAGCCACTTCGGCTCCCTTTACGCTGGAATCGTCCTCGATTTGGGTTCCGTCTTGCGTTGGACTAGACTGCCACTTGCGCGTGCATGAAGAATGTGCTATCATTAAAAAATGCTCACGAAGCGCAAAAAGCAGAACGAGATACAGAAAGGACAGCGCCACGACACCGATACGGGCTCTCCGGAGGTTCAGGTCGCCGTGTTGACCCGCCGGATAGAGGAACTCTCGGCCCATTTGGACAAAAACCGCAAGGATAAGCACTCTCGCCGCGGCCTCCTTGGCCTCGTCGCCGACCGCCGCAAGCACCTCAAGTACCTTGAAACGACGAACAAGCGGCAGTACAGCACGCTCATCAAGAAACTCGGCCTCAAGAAATAGCTTTCAGCTGTCAGGTTTCAGGTTTCAGCGGAAATGTATCTGCTTTTGGGTTATACTGTTCCCAGAGAGTTCGTGAGTAGACCTTTTCTTTAGAAGAATCATCGGTTTTATTTAAACTGAAAGCTGACAGCTAGAAGCTGAAAGCTACTCCTATGGCAATCATCAAACACCCTGAACAGCGCGTCGGCGTCTTCATCGACACGCAAAATCTCTACCACAGCGCGAAGAACATCTACCACGCGCGCGTCAATTTCGGCAATGTGCTGAAGGATTCCGTCGCCGGGCGGCGGCTCATCCGCGCGCGCGCATACATGGCGACAACCGAGTCCGGCGAGGAAAAGGCGTTCCTCGAAGCGCTCGTCAAGCTCGGCATCGAGCCGAAGACGAAAGACCTCCAGATCTTCTACGGCGGCGCCAAAAAGGCCGACTGGGACGTGGGGCTGGCGGTCGACGCGATTACCGCGTCGTCGAAGCTCGACACGGTGCTCCTGTTCACGGGCGACGGCGACTTCATACCGCTCGTGGAGTACCTCAAGGTGCACGCCGGCTGTCAGGTGGAGGTCGTTTCCTTCGGCCGCTCCACCTCCGGCCGCCTCAAAGAAGTGGCCGATCACTTTCTCGATCTCGACGACGACCCGCGCCGCTACCTCATCAACTATCGTTCGACCCGCTTCTCCCGCTCGCGGCAATCAGCCGCGCTTCCGCCCGAAACGCGAAAAGGCCTCGAGGAAACCGAGCGCATCACGGAGGTGGAGTAGCCGTTCATGGATCGCAAAAGGGAAACTATTAAACAGCGGGCTACTGAATACGGTGTCTCGGAGAAGTTTGTCAGAATCGTTGATCGCTTCATGCGCAAAAATGACAAGATTCTAAAACGACTCGCGCAAAAATAGTCGGGAGCGTTTATACTCTTGAGACCATGATCTTGAGAATATATCAGGCGGTTGAACGGCGCATCTCGCGGCCAACGTTCGCTAAAGCTTCAGCATGGCGCGGCGGGAAGAGACGTAGGCGAGAATGATGAAGCCGAGGCCGATGAGACCGGTGAAAGGCTCCGGAACATGGATGAAGAGCGAGCCGAGCAGGGCGACGGCGAGGCCGAAGATGGCCCAGTGCGCGCCGTGTTCGAGGTAGGGGAGCGTCTCCAGCGTTCGCGCGCGCACCAAGGCGACGGTCGCGGAGCGCACGAAGAGCGCGCCGACGCCCAGGCCCGCGATTATGAACACGAGGTTCGACGTTACCGCGAACGCTCCGACGACGCCGTCGAGCGAGAAGGCGGCGTCCAAGATATTGAGGTAGATGAAGAGCGCTATCGAACTTTTGGCAATATCCGCGCCGGAGTGCATCTCGAACGACTGCGCGACGCCCTCTATCACGATGAAGAGAACGACGCCGACGAGGCCCGCGATGAGAATCGTCGCCGCCTCACTAGGGAGAACGAGCGCCGAAACGAGGAGTATGGAGAGCGTGAGCGCGACCTCAATCGCCTCGATGCCGCCCCAGCGCGAAAGGTGCTTCTCGACGATGACGAGCCAGTGGACCGTTTTCCGGTCGTTGAAAAAATACTTGAGCGACACGAGAAGCAAGAACGCGGCGCCGAACGCCGCGATCGCGGTGTGCGCCTCTTCGAGGTAGTGACCGTACCGGAGAGGTTCGAACAGCGCGAGATCGAGGACGGCGAGAGGCGCAAGCCCGGCCGCAACGGCGACGATGAATATGGGCAGGACGAATCGGGTCCCGAAGACGGCGACAAGAATGCCCCAGGTCAGAAAACGCCTCTGCCAGATCGGCTCCATGCGCTCGAGGACTTTCGCGTTCACGACCGCGTTGTCGAAGGAAAGCGTCGTTTCGAGGACGGCGAGAAGCGCGACGGTGAAAAGCGCCGCGAGCCCGCCCCAAAGGTACGCCGCGAGGCACGCGACGACGGCTACGGCGGTGGGGAATATCAAAATGCCCATTATGCGAGCATACTATCACGAATCGGCTTGAATTTCTTACGGGGTATTTTGCTATACTAATACCGGGAATCCCGGTAGATTGACAAGACACCGGGATTCCCGGTATTATTGACATATGAGAATTCATCTGCCCAATAGCGCATGGCTCGGTAACATTGACCCGTTCCTGCGGCGATTCGATCCGCGCGATCAGAAAAGCCTCCGCATCACCGCGAACAAGAAGTGGATCTCGGTCCACCCCATGATCCTCGCAATGATCGCCTCTCTTGGCCAAGTCGTCCCTCGCGGGAATATTGCATGCGAACCTCTGGAAGCGCGGTCAAAACATTACTTCGAGCGCATGCGGTTGTTCAAATTCCTCGGCATTGATTCCGGCATTGAAATGACGGAGCACGAACCGGCGGGCCGTTTTGTCCCCCTCACGCAGATCAAGAACTCCTCGTCTCTTACGAGCTTCATTACCGAAATGATCCCGCTTCTCCATCTCACCCCCGCGCATGCAGAGCCGATACGCTACATCGTCAGCGAATTGGTCCGCAACGTTATTGAGCATGCCGAGTCGATGCACGGCGCGTTCGTCGCGGCGCAATATTACGCGAAAAGCAATTCGATCCGCATCGGGATCAGCGACTCGGGAATCGGGATCCGCAGGACGATCAACAGGTCGTATAACGCGCCGGATGATCTCTCCGCGATACGGCTTGCGCTCATGCCGGGAGTCACCGGAACCACGCGCCGCGAGGGCGGAACCGAACAGAACGCTGGTGCGGGCCTTTTCTTCATCAAATCTATTGCCGCGGTCAATAGCGACTTCTTCGCCATCTATAGCGGCACAGGATTCTACAAACTGCTAAAACAGCGCGCCAGAAGACGCCACGTCTTGCATGCCGACCCTTTCGATGACCGCCATTCGGCCGGTAACGATTTCCCCTCCTGGCCTGGAACTGCCGTCGGAATAGACATGAAGCTCGATGAGAATGAAACGTTTTCCGCTCTTCTCGACCACGTTCGCGAAACATACGCGAGGGCCGTGCGGGAGCGAAGACGGACGCGTTTTAAGAAACCAATATTCGTATGACGGTCGCAGTGCGCCCGCTTGCCGGAGCGTTCGCGGAAAACAAAGACCTCGCGCGCGACATCCGGTTGCAAAAGATACTTCCCGCACTCGAGCGCGGAGAGATCGTAACGGTCGACTTCGCGGACGTGACTGGCGCGACACAATCGTTCATCCACGCTCTCGTGAGCGACCTTTTCAGAAAATACGGGAACGATGTTCTGGACCGGATCCTGTTTAAGAACTGCAACGAAACCGTACAAAAAGTCATCACCATCGTCTCCGAATATATGCAAGAATCCGCGTGAGCCCGCCCCAAAGGTACGCCGCGCCGCTTACGGCAACGGACACGAGCGCGGGAAAAATGAATACGCCCATGGATGCGGGCATAGTAGCACACACGAGCGGACAATAGCGTCGCGAGAGAAACGTGGTATAGTCCCGTCATACAGGATAATCGTGGTGTTTGGATAGGCAGCGGAAACGCGCGCTGAAATCTAGACATCACCAAGCGAAATGCAGAAAAAAGAATACTCCCTCGAGATCGGGGGAAAGACGATGGTGGCCGAGTTCAACGATTGGGCCGACCAGGCGAGCGGTTCGGTCTTATTGCGCTATGGCAATAGCGCGTGCCTCGCGACGGTCGTCATGGGAAAAGAGTCCGACAAGGATTACTTCCCGCTGACGGTTGAATACGAGGAGAAGTTTTATGCCGCGGGCGCAATCTTAGGCTCGCGCTTCATGCGAAGGGAGGGCCGTCCGTCCGACGAGGCGGTCCTCTCCGGACGCATCGTTGACCGCACGATACGCCCGCTCTTTCCAAAAGGCCTGAAGCGGGAGGTGCAGGTCATCGTCACGGTGCTCTCAATAGAAGATTACGACACCGACATACTCGCCGTGAATGCGGCGTCGCTTGCGATAGCCACGTCGGATATCCCCTGGAACGGGCCTGTCTCGGCGGTGCGCATCGGGATCGAAGAGGGAAGCGACGCACTCATCGTGAACCCCACGTACGGCCAGCGGCAAGATGAACTGCCGCCGAAGGCGAAGATGGACCTAACGGTCTCCGGCAAAGATGGCCTCGTCAACATGATCGAGGTGAATGCACGCGAGGTGGACGAGAAAATACTTGACGCCGCGCTTGTGCGTGCGAGCGAGGAGATAGAGACGATACAAAAATGGCAAAAGGTCATCGTGTCGGAGCGCGGCAAAGTGAAGACCGAATTCAAGAAACCCGGTGAACACACGGAGATACCGCCGGTGTTCGATGCGTTCCTAAAACCGAAGCTCGAGGCACTCGGCGGGAAACTCGGCAAAGAAGAAATAAATACTCTGAAATCGGAGTGGATGAAGCATGCCATAGAACAGCTTCCCGACACCGAACCGAACCAACTCGACGGACACTTCGAACTGCGCATAGATGAGTACGTGCACGACCTCGCCATCAAGGAAGGGAAGCGTGTCGACGGTCGCGCGCTCGACGAGATACGGCCGCTCTACGCACAGGCCGGAGGCATCTCGCCGGTCATACACGGCACTGGCCTCTTTTATCGCGGACAGACACACGTCTTGGCCGCGCTCACGCTCGGAGGTCCGGGCGACGCACAGCTCATCGACACCATCGAGTTCCAGGACAAGAAAAAAACGTTCATGCTCCACTACAACTTCCCGCCGTTCAGC
>MFLB01000037.1 GCA_001781445.1 Candidatus Kaiserbacteria bacterium RIFCSPHIGHO2_01_FULL_58_22
AAGCACAAGAGAACGGCGTCGCGCCAAGTAGTCGCCGCGCTCGATGTCTTGTGCAATATACAAATCGGTAAGTCGGTCGAGCTTGCGGGAGATACTATGCACTCTCTCCCGCAGCCCGTGAACGAGCGCCGCGTTTTTGATAGAAGCTGTTCGCTCGTCTTCCGCGATGAGCTTCTCGAACTCCGCTTGCCACACTGACGGCATGGCGTAGCCGGAAAGCACGTCGTTTAGCTGCTCCACCAACGGCTCCTCGCGGATATATGACTGCGAACAGCTACCTTTCTTTTTGGTGCAGCGGTAGTACACATACCGATGCACGTTGCCGTTCTTTTGGTATTTGAACTTTTCTTCTGCCGTAATGCCCATGTCGCACTCGCCGCAGCGCAAAAGCCCGCACAGGGCTTTTGGCGCGTTGACGGCTTTCATCGGGTGGCCGCGTTCGACAATGACTTGTTGTACTTTGTCGAACAGCCGCTTTTCGATAAGCGGCGTGTGGCGACCCTCGTGCATCTCGCCGCCGTAGGTAAAGAGGCCGACATAGAACGCATTGGTGAGAATAAATTTCACGCGGTCTTTGTGAAAATGGAGGCCGCCAAAACTTCGCACGCCGTTTTCATACATAAAATTAGAAATATCTTCGAGTCGCGAATTGCCTTTGGCGTATAGCTCAAAGGCGGCGCGAATGACCTTCGACTTTTTGCTGTCAATGACGATGGTCTTTGCCCGCACGTCGTTGAGGTAGCCGACAGGTGCACTTGAAGGAAACTCGCCGCGCTTCACCTTTGCGCGCAATCCGCGTTTTACATTTGAACTTAGGTCGCGGATAAACTGATTCGCCATACCAAACTCGACCGACATCATGAGCACATTGTCGGTCGGATAATGATTGCGGTCGTGCGTGCGAATGTGTTGGATAATGTTTTCTTGCAAAAACCAACTAATCTGTCCGCCGTCTACCGGATTACGCGCGAGGCGATCTAATTTCCAGCACACGATGCCGGACGCTTCACTTTTTTGTACGCGCTTCAACATCTCGTTGAACACCGGACGGCCGGGCATTTTGGCGCTCCGCTTTTCTACAAATTCGTTGGCGATCTCTAACCCCTCGCTCTTGGCGAGTGAGCGCAATTCGGACAATTGCGCCTCAATCGAAAGTACCTGCTTGTCCTCGACATCGGTGCTTTTGCGGGCGTAGAGAAAATAGAGCATGATGGAAGTATATAACACTGGAAACTTACATATGATTACCAAAGCACAATTGCAGGAAAAGCTTGTCGAGTTGGCAAAAAAGGCCCAAGAAACTGGGGACCTGCGCGAGAGCATGAGTGCATACTTGGCATTTATCAAAGACAACTACAACGACCTGGATTCTGAGGCAAAAATCATTGGTGATAAGGCCTTCGAAATACTGGGTACATTGGCAAAAGAGACATTGGAAAAAATGCCAGATAGTATTGAGAAGCGGAAAATGACACGTATGCACGCAAGCGCATACGGAGATCATTGGGACATAGAATCCATTGCGGAAACTTTAGAAAAGCCCACTCATCTCGATAAGCCAATTTTGAAAGCAACGGAAGAATTTTTTTTAGAGCATACGCAAATGATCGCTGATTTGATGCATGATGTTCTTAGTAATAATCTTAAAGGCCCTGACGCCGCGATACTTGCCTTGTACTGTTCTGCAATAGACGAGCTTATTGTCGCTTTCCACCTCGCGCAACATGCATATGGTCCGCAGGTACTTTCTCACGTTCGAGCTGTCTACGAAATTAAAGACAAAATCGAGTTATTTAGTTCTCAACCTGAACATTTGCAACTTTGGGCAAGCGATGACCCGAACGATGCAGAGAATGTTCGTCGCGAATACAGCGCCGCCGGTGTCCGGAAAAAACTCGGCAAGGAAAGATATGACCCGGTATACTCCTTTCTTTCAGAAATGGGGACACACTCAACAATGAAATATGTTCAATCAAAGATTCTACTGCATAAACCCCAAGATTCAGAGCCACTTAAAAGAGAGGCAAAAATTTGGGTTGGGGGAAGTCCTCGTGAAGATCACCTAGTCGTAGCAAATACTGGAGTCGTTCAGGCCGTAACGGTGATACTGGCTTCGTTCGTAGATGTATACAAAGATTATTTACATGCCGAAGAAGGTGTTCAAATGATGAAAAGCGCCTTTGAAAAATATAAGGCCTACATGGTCAAGTACTTTTGCGATTGGATGGAGGCAAATGGCACCGATTCATCCAAAGCAAGGGCGTTCATCAGCAGTGCTCAAATCTAGGGAGCTTCGCTGAAATAGCGAAAAATAATCTCGTGCGCGCACGGGCGGGTGGGGCAAGCACTCCACTGTATTCTGCATTCGCATTTCCCTCCAAGAAATCCACCCTCCAAAAATCTTCGGCTCGAACCTGCATTTGCAAAACAAAAAAGTGGAAGTATCCGCCCCTCCACCTTGGGCGGCGCTCCGCGCCGCCCGCGCCAATTTTCGGGATTCCGACGCGAGTTTTATTCGGGCTCCGGGGGTGGGACTCGAACCCACAACTTACTCCTTAACAGGGAGCCACTCTACCATTGAGTTACCCCGGAATATATTCCGAGACTATTGAGCCCCGACCGAAGCGTCGGGATTCCCGGAATCATCGGAAGTATAACGGAAATGCCGCATGCGGCAATTCGATAGCGTGGAGATGGTTTCAGAGCGGGCCGGAATCGAAAGGGCGTTACGCGCCCGAAAGGCCTGACACCTTTTTCCTCATGTAGTCGAGCATCGAGGAAAGGTCTTCGTTCACGACGATGTGGTCGAAGAGGTCTTTCCGTTCCCTGAAAAAGGCGAGGTCGCGCTCCGCGTTCTTGAGGCGGTCGCGGATATGCTCCTCGCTGTCGCGCCCGCGCGCGCGGAGGCGATGCAGGAGCTGGCTCAATTTCGCGCGCTTGGTGCGCCCCGGCGGGAGAAGCCCGAAGGAGAGAATGGCCCTGCGCCCGTAGTGGCGGGCGAGGTCTTCGAGGAGGTGCAGTTCGGTAACGACGACGGGCAGTTTGCCCGCGCTCCAGATCGCCTCGATGTCCGCGGCCCGGTATCCGTACCGGCGGTCTTCGCTCGAAGAGGGGATGCGCGTCGCCGCGACGATGGCCCCCGTGCGCTGGAGCCGCTCGAATTCCTCCCGCGCCGTGTAGACGTATTCCCCCTCGTCACCGGGTTTTTGCTCCCGCGTGGTGAGTATCGGCACGCTCGCGGCGTATTCGGAGAACGCCCTCGCGAGCATCCTGCTGATGGTGGATTTGCCGACGCCCGAGGGGCCAGTAAGGGCGAGGATGTAGCCGGGGAAGGCCTGCGGCGCAACGGCCTTGCCCGCCGCTTCGTACGCGGTCTCGTAGACCCGGAGGCCCTCCGCGGTAACGTGCGAGAGCCGCATGCGCGGCCGCACGCTCTGTCCAATGAACGCATCGGAAAGGAGGGCGCCGAGCACGCGCCGCCCGTTCTCGAGCTCGATCAGGCCGACGATCCGCGGCCTGCGGCCGAAACGCTCCGGCGGGTGCATCAGCTTTGTGAACGAGAGGACGACTCCGGGGAGGAATTTTTCCCGTTCGCGCTTCAGGCTCCGGCGGATGATGGGCGCGCAATTGTTCATACGGCGTTCATGCTTCGATGTTCTCTAAAATATGGATGCCGCAGGCGGCGCCCGCGCCGCCGAAGTTGTGGGCGAGGCCGTAGCGGATGGAAGCGCGCTCGAGGTGCTTGCCGGCGTCGATCAATTGCTTGAGCCCCGTCGCCGCGACGGGATGGCCGCAGGCTTTGAGTCCGCCGCTCATGTTGACGAAGAGCGATGGATGCCCCGCATACGCCTCCTCGTAGAGCCTGATACCTTCGCCCTCCCGCGCGAATCCAAGATCCTCCACGTTGATGACAGCGGCGATGGAGAAGCAGTCGTGCGTCTCGACCGCGCGGATGTCGCTCCGTTCGATCCCGGCTTCGAGGAGCGCGCGGCTCATCGCTTCGCGCGTGGCCGGAAAGCTCACGATCGTCGGCCTTTCCGTTATGCTCAATGTATCGCTCGCCACCTGGCTCGCCGCGATGCGCAGGGGAGAGCGGCGCGCGGTCGAAAGGATGCACGCCGCCGCGCCGTCGCTTACCGGCGAGCAGTCGAAGAGGCGCAGGGGATCGGATACCAGCGGACTCGCGCTCACCGCTTCCGGCGAAAGTTCCTGCCGGAAGTGCGCGAAGGGATTGTCCATCGCGTTGCGGTGGTGCACGGCGCTCACGACGCTCAACTGTTCGCGCGTGAGGTCGTACTCGTGCATGTATCGCTGACCGATGAGGCCGAAGATGCCCGGAAAGGTGATACCCGAGGGGGCGTCGAGCTCGCCGTCGGCGGCGCCCATCAGGGCCTCGGCAACGGCGTTCGCCGGGGCGTCGGTCATTTTTTCCGCGCCCAGCACGAGTACGGTCTTTGCCCGGCCGCTCTCGAGGAACGCGCAGGCGGTGTGGAGCGCGAGCGATCCGGAGCCGCACGCCGCCTCGACGCGGAGAGCGGGCGGGCGATGGGGGAAGAGCGAGGAGGCGAGCGCGCCGAGGCCGGCCTGGTCGTTCGCCGTCTCGGCGAGCATGTTCGCGACGACGACCAGATCTATCTCAAGCGGGCTCATGCCGGAAGAGCGGAGGGCGGCTGTCGCCGCTTCGCTCATGAGGTCGCGGAGGCTCTTTTCCCACCATTCGCCGAAGCGCGTGAGTCCGGAGCCGGCGAGAAAGATGTCTTGTCGCATATTCCGGCGTTCAGGCAAAGAGCGCTCCGACGTGCTCGAGGTATTCGTCGTACTTCAGGTATGTCCGCTCGCGCTCGTCCGCCGGAAGCGGCCGTCCGTCTTTCAGCATCGTGAGGAGGAACGCGTCGCACCCCGCGCCGGAGCCGTAGGAGACGAGGAGGATGCGCTCTCCGCTCTTCGCTTTCTCGAGCACCGACGCGAGGCCGATGAGCGCGCATGCGCTGTAGGTGTTGCCGATGGAGGAGACGACGAATCCGGCCCTCATCTGCTTTTCGGTGATGCCGCACTCCTTGGCGGCGCGCATCGGGAACTTCGCGTTGGGCATGTGGAAGACCGCGTGGTCTATCTCCGAGAGCTGAACACCGCATCGTTCGACGACGGCACGGACGGTCTCCCGTATGTGATGGAAGTAGCCCGGCTCTCCCGTGAAGCGTCCCGCGTGGCGCGGGTAGGGTTCTCCCGCCGCGCGCCAGAAATCCGGCGTGTCCGTCGTGAACGAGAGCGTGCTCTCGACGCGGCAGAGGGCGTTTTTGTGCTCCGCCGGTCC
>MFLB01000038.1 GCA_001781445.1 Candidatus Kaiserbacteria bacterium RIFCSPHIGHO2_01_FULL_58_22
CGATGGGCTTACCGGGGTAGAACGTGAAAATCCCGCCGCGGCCGTCGCGGATGGTGTCCAGATTGCACGCAGGGTCTATTTTCTTTATTTTCATGCGATTTTGCGAAATTGTGCCGCGCTTACGTCCTTGAGAGCGCGGCCGTTGCTCCTTCATCCTAGCAAAGTCAGCGAGGTTCGCAACGTATGTTTCCAAAGAATACAAGATAGGGTACAATACGGGTCTTCATACTATGGTAAAAGTGCCGATTGCGCATAAAATTGTTGGCCATTCAGAGCCGGTTTTCATCGTCGCTGAACTCGGCATTAATCACAATGGAGACGTAAAGATAGCCAAACAGCTCATCGACAAAGCGGTAGAGGCTGGCGCCGACGCGGTGAAATTCCAGAAACGGACCGTGGACGTCGTGTTCTCCCCGGAGGAGCGCGAGAAGTCCCGCGATGTGCCTCGATTTTTGATAGAGCATGCGATCGCGCGCGGCGTTCTCCCGCAAGATTCGGTGGCGCGTCTCACGGCGAGCGATTTCAAGGACACCCGCAATGGCGACCAGAAGTATGCGCTTGAATTCACCAAAGAAGAGTATGCGGAAATTGACCGCTATTGCAAAGAGAAGGGGATTTTGTGGTTCGCTTCGCCGTGGGACGAGGGTGCCGTTGATTTTCTAGAGGAGTTCGCTCCGCCCGCATACAAAATTGCGTCCGCGTCCCTCACCGACGATGGGCTTCTCCGGCACATTCGCTCAAAAGGCCGTCCCATTATCCTCTCTACCGGATTGAGCAACATGGAGATGGTGCGGCATGCTGTCAATGTTCTCGGCACCGACGAGCTCATAGTGCTTCAGTGCACGGGCGTTTATCCGAAGGCTGAATCAGAGCGGATGCTCTCTATGATTAACTTGCGCGGAATACACACGCTTCAGAAGGAGTTCCCGGATGTCCCCGTCGGTTTCTCCGGAAATGACCCGGGCATAGTGCCAACATTTGCCGCTGTGGCCATGGGCGCCGTTCTTGTAGAGAAACACCTCACGCTCGAGCGCGGCATGTGGGGGAGTGATCAGGCAAGTTCAGTGGAGCCCGGGCCGTTTGCGAGTTTGTGCCGTTGGATTCGCGAGCATCATATCACTCTCGGTGATGGAGGGAAGAATATTCATCCGGAAGAAGTTGATGTTATCAAGAAGCTGCGCCGAAAATGAACGCGTTCGCGATCATTCCCGCGCGCGGCGGGTCCAAAGGAGTTCCCAAAAAAAGCATCGCGCTTCTCTGCGGCTTTCCCCTCATTGCATATTCAATCGCCGCCGCGAAACTATCAAAAACAATAGCGCGGGTGATTGTTTCCACCGACAGCGAAGAGATGGCCGAAGTAGCCCGCAGCTTCGGGGCAGAGACCCCCTTCATGCGCCCCGCGGAATTCGCGCGCGACACGTCTCCCGATATTGAATTTGTCCAGCATGCGATACAGTGGTTGAAAGAGCATGAAAGCCGCGTGCCGGAATATTTAGTCCATCTGCGGCCGACGACCCCCTTGCGCAAACCGGAAGATATAGACAGAGCGATAGAAATGCTTATGAAGCACAAGGATGCGACTTCATTGCGCTCCGGTTATGAAATGCGCGAGTCGCCGTATAAACTGTTCGGGATTCAAGACGGATATTTTACCGGCCTCTTTCCGCAGGATCCTCGTCCCGAATATTGGAATCTGCCGCGCCAGGCGTTCCCGCTGGTCTACCAGCCCGACGGGTACGTGGATATTCTAAAAACAAACTTCATACAAAATACTCGCACGATGCACGGCGACAAAATCCTCGCGTTCGTGAGCCGCAACACGGGAGAAATAGACAAGCCGGAAGATATGCAATTTGCCGAATACCTTCTCCGAAACGAACAGTGGGAGATATACGAGTGGCTCAAGAAGAACTTTGGCTCCGCTCGCTAAGAATTTCGCGGATAACACCGATCGCCTCTCGAATAGCAGAGGCGGTAATTGTTAGCGGTGGACCTATTTTTATCGATTCGCGGTTCGTACAGACCGGAAGCACTCCCCGGCGGATACATTCCAACACGACCTCCGTTGCTTCTGCCGTTTCCTTAAAGATAATGCCCGCCACAAGGCCGCGCACATTAACGCATTTTATTTGAGGGAATTTCTCCAGCGACTTGAGTTCTCGTTCGAACAGAGGAATGGTTTTCTTGCGGCGGGCGATTTCTTTGGATGAACTCAGAAATTCTAAACTCGCGAGCGCCGCAGCACAGGAGACGGGATTTCCCGAATGAGTGCCATATAGATCCGCGCGCGCGGTGGTATTGAAAAGCGCACCACGCGCGAGAATGCCGGCAATAGGAAGCGAAGAGGAGATGCCTTTTCCGAGAGCGAGGATATCCGGCTTCATTGCGCCGTATGTTTGGTACCCGTAGAGAGGACCGAGACGATAGAAGCCCGCCTGCATTTCATCAAAACATACAAGCGCTCCGTTTTTCTTTGCGAATTTTGCAAGGGTGTTAATGAACGTTCTTGGATAAAACCATGCACCCCATCCCTGAAATGTCTCAATAATAAAACCGGCGATCTTTTTTGCAGGCGGAAGCTTTTCAGGATTGAAGTGGGTTTCTGGGTTATAAGGAAAATCGAGGAATACGACACGGTCATCTTTCACGCCAGACCACCCGGCTTTTTCTTTGTTCCCAGAGATAATGTCGTTGCTTAATCCGCGCCCGTGGTAATTACCCTTGAACGTTACGATATATTTCTTCCCCGTTCTCTTTCCGTACACTTTTATCAGCTTGTACGCGAGTTCCATGGCCTCTGATCCCGAATTCAGGAGCGCAATCGTATTCAGATGTTTTGGCGACCGGCGCAAGAGTGCCGCCTCAAATTGCTCCTTGCTGTGCGTTGGATAATTGTATGCAAAAAGAAGGTTGGCATTCAGTTGTTTCAGTATGGCTTGTTTTATTTTTGGGTTTGCGTGCCCCGCATTTGCCACAAAAATGCCCGACGTAAGATCTATCCATCTATTTCCTCTGTCGTCGGAAACCGAGAAATTCTTGGCGCTGTGCCAGGTGAGGGAGATTTTGTTAGTGGAGCGCGGCTCGTGCTTCTTGATGCGTTCATAGAGTGCGTTGTGCGCGAGCGAGAAACCTGCCTCGATGCACCTCAAAGCGGTCCGGATACCTTTTCTACGAGACTTTTTCGTAACAACCATATAAAAGTCGATTGTACGCCATTCATTACGGTTTGTCATTGTCGCGTTTTCTTCTATGATAGGCTGATGACAGGCGTACTCATGCAAGGAACACTAGGGAAAACTGGTCTCTCTGTGTCCCGCCTTGGCCTTGGCACCGCGGAAATAGGATTTGCCTACGGGCTCGGCACGCCGGAGCTTCCAAGCGAAGAGGAGGCCATCAAACTTTTGAAAACTGCAGTGGAACTTGGGGTCACTTTTTTTGATACTGCGAACTATTACGGGCTTGCGGAAGAGAGGATAGGAAAGTCAGGCATATTAAAAGACCCCCGCGTCGTCGTATGCACGAAGTGCGCGAAATTCCTTGAGGATGGAGAATTTCTTACTCCGGCTCAAATGAAAAAGAAGATTTTTGAACAGGTTGAAAGTAGCCTGCGCACCCTGCAAATAGACGCCCTACCGCTGCTCCTCCTTCACGGACCCTCGGCGGAGCAATTGCGAGAAAGCGTCCTCGTCGCAATTGTTGCAAAGCTGAAGCAGGAAGGAAAGATTCGTTACTGGGGCGTCTCAACGCGGGGAGAGCCCGCGCCGCTCGCGGCTATCGAGTGTGGCGCGGACGCGGTGCAGGTCGCGTTCAGTATTGCCGACCGGCGAATGGCGCCGGTATTCGCTGCGGCGCAAGCAAAAGGCATCGGCGTTATTAATCGCTCGGTATATCTGAAAGGCGTGTTTGCAGGCCGCGCGGAACATTTGCCGGATTCGTGCGTAATCCTCAAGCAAGCGGCCGCTAAGGCGCAAACAATCGCAGGATCTCTCGGAGTTTCATTGACCGAACTTGCGTTGCGATATACATTGTCGGAATCCGCGATTGCATCGTCGCTTGTGGGAACTTCCAAGGCCGAGCATCTTGAATCGGCGGTACGGGCGCTTCAGAAAGGTGTCTTGCCTGACGGCGTTGTGCGGCAACTGCGCATGCTCGCGATTGACGACCCGAACGAAGTGGACCCGGCTCGCTGGAATTGATATGAAAAAGAATTTTGCATACGAAACATACAGGAACGTAGAAGCCGATTCCAACTATAAGACGGCTCGCGATAGAAAACGGTATGAAGATGTACTTACCGTACGCACCAAGCAGGCCGAACTCCCGTTTCTCCGAAAGCATTTTCGGAAGGGAACGGGTGCCGTTCTTGAAGTCGGCTCTGGGAGTGGCCGCATCCTGCACGCCCTTCTTCTCGCGGGGCTTGCAAAGAGCGCGGTCGGAATAGAAATATCCCCCTCGCGCGTCCGTTTCGGAAAGAAGTGGGCGCGCAAACTCGGTCTTTCCCGCGTATCGCACCGCACTGGTGATTTTTTATCTATGGATGTGCCGGAGAAGTTTGACACGATTCTCTGCGTGACTAGCATATTTCCTTTTTTTGATATGCTGGAAAAAGGGGGATTGATGAAAGCTCTTCGGAAAATGAAGAAATCCCTGCGTCCGCAGGGAGCCATAGTTCTTGAGTCGGTAACGTTTAATAACGAGGTTTCGCTCTCCACGGCGTCGGGCGGGGCCGTGCGCGTATGGGAAGAGTATGCGAAGGGCGATCCTTTTAGGTTCAACCTTGTTGAATATATCTGGGATGAGAGAAAGCGCGTTCTTGTCGCACGTTCGCAGAATGTGATGCGCGACCGCGCTCACGTGGATGCGCCGACGATTAAAAAGTGGCATCTTGAGAGCGCGGAAACGCTCAGGAAGTCCCTCCGGCGGGCGGGCTTCAGAAATATCCGCTTTTTTGGAGATTTTGACTCTTCGGTATATAAAGAGGGGAAATCGCCGCGTATTATCGCTGTAGCCAAAGCATGACAAAAAAAGATACCGGAAATAATTGTCCGCTTTGCGGCAGTCGCGCGGCCTCGGTGCTCACGCGTTCCATTCGCGGAAATGTCTCTCGCCCCGTCTACCGTTGCACAAAGTGCGACCTCGGCATACTTGAGAACGGAACGCAGACCGAAGCGGAGAAGTTCTATAAAAAAGCGTATCGCGAACAGCACTCGCACAAAGTGAATGCCGGCGCCGCTGCGAAGGAATTATTTGACGCCTACGTTCCGTTCCAAAGCGATCGCCTAAAGCTTTTGCGGCCGTATTTCGGCAAAAAGAAAACGCTCGTTGAGGTCGGGTGTTCCTCGGGTATGTTTCTCTATCACGCCAGAAAAGAAGTGGGGAAGGTGATCGGGGTTGATTACGACGCTCCCGCCGCCGCCTATGCCGCGAAAGTTTGCGGCTGCAAGACGTACGGCACCGACATTTCCAAGACGCCGATTCCCAAGGCATCGGCGGACATCGTATGCGCGTTCCAGACATTGGAGCATGTAAATGATCCGATTGGGTTCCTCAAGACACTTGGGGAATATACAAAGCCGGGAGGGATTGTGGCCATAGAGGTACCGAATCTTTATGATGCCCTGCGCTCTCTCTACGATCTGCCGAATTACCATACGTTCTACTTTCACGACGCTCATCCGTGGTATTTCAGCGGGAAGAGTCTCACGAAAGCGATGAAGAAAGCCGGGTTTGAGGGAACACTGCACTATTTGCAGGATTACAATGTCCTGAACCATCTGCATTGGGCGGATGTTGATGCGCCGAAGCAGGGCGGAATAGCGCAGCTCGCTCCGCCCGAATTACCCCTGCGAAAATCGGCGGCCAAGGCGGCCCGCGCAGGAGTGAATGATCTTCTGCAAAAGTTTGACGCCGACTACAAACGCCTGCTTGCGAAGCACCGTCTGACCTCCAATCTATTCTTTATCGGGAAGAAAATTCGGTGATTTCTGCTAAAAAGACTGCCCCCGACGCGATGCGGGGGCAGTAAATGTGATACGATCGGCGACGTACAACTAGCCGCCGACAATGTGCTTTAGGTACGCATCCAGCGAGTCAAGCACGACTGCCGGCGTCGGATCAAAAGCAATGAGCATTGATCCTGCGACCACCACGCACGCCAGCAGGAAACGCCGTACTCCCGAAGATTCCCGAAGGAGCCACACGCCGCCCACAACGGTGATGACGATGGCAAGACGCTTCAGGCTCCCGATGTAGGCGATCGGTGCAAGCCGAAATCCTACGCCGAGGAGCATGAACGGCACGGCGAAAAGGATGCCGAGCCACATCATCTGTTTCCACTCCTTCCGGAAACGCCCCAGGAACGGCGCAAACTCACCCTCGTCTTTTGTCGGATTTTTTTGGGTGAGCATTGCGTACACGAATGCCAGTACGCCGAGCTCGATCGCAACGGCGAGTATCATGTCGCCGTGGCGGGCCACAAGCCCGTCTCCCATGAGCCCCACCGTGGCGCACAGGGCGCCGATATATGCCCACCGGAGCCCGCGTATCTTTCTTTGCTCCTCCTCTGACTTGCCTCTGGTGTTCTGAAAAGCTAGCCAGAAAAAGAGTGGGACGAGGTACTCGTGCAAAGGCGCTTTTTCGCGCGCGTGGGCGTACACACCAACCACGATTAGGCCGATGCCGACGAGACCCAATGTGCTCGGCCACTCGCCGATTATGGCGCCGGTGAGAACTACAAACCCCGGCGTCATCGCGGCTATCGGAGCCCTGAACGAGGCCTCCAAAAGTCGCGCGGAGCGCATACCCGCGAATTGGATGATGACGTTCGCCGCGGTTGTCGCGGCAAGCGCTACCCACCACATTGCAGGATTTCTTATTTGCGGCGCCAAGGTGTCCCACCATCCGCCGGCGCTTAGAAAGAACAAAACGCATAGAACAGCCGCGATACCGCACTGTCCCACGCGCATTTCATACTCCGTAAACAATCTCCGGTTCAGGAGATGTTTGCGGTAAATCTCATACACCCCAATCGCCAACGTGGCGAGAAGAGTAAGTGCAAGCGCAAGAATTTCCATTTGCGAACTCCTTCCCGTTGGTTGTGCCATTGACCGAGCAAGACGATAGCACGAAAAACATTGTGAGACAAACAAGCGCCGTTAGACTACAATGCGCTCAATGAACTCGGAAATTCCGGCTATCGGGGTATTGCAAGGGCGCCTGACGCCATCCCGAGGAAGAGGTATCCAATTCTTTCCCGAGGAGAATTGGGAGAAAGAATTCTACGATGCGCAAGAAATCGGGCTCGACTGCATAGAACTCCTCGTGCGCCCGAAGGATTTGCGCACGCATCCGCTTATGACGGACGAAGGGCGCGCGCTCCTGCTTAAACTCGCCAGCGATTCCGGAGTCACAATTCCCTCTGTTCATGGCTACTACACGCCGGAAGATGCGTATGCGGATGACTTGATTGATATCGTGCGTGCAAGTGCGGATATTGGAGTCGCAACAGTGCTCATATCTTTTTTTCATGAGAAGAAACTCGGAGCGACATCTGATGTTACATGGAAGCGTGCACATAAACTTCTCGCTCCGGCGGCGGCAAAAAGCATGGGCGTCCGTCTCGGCATTGAAGCCGAGCTTCCGGCGCACACACTCATTGATTTCATGGGGGAGGCGCTGGCACTAGAGGCATTCGGCGTATATTATGATTTGGGCAATCAATTTGCATGCGGGTTTCCGGTAGCCGATGAGATTCGAGAGCTCGGGAGTCGCATAGTCGGCGTTCACATAAAAGACCGGCTGCGAAATACCGATCCGGCGGTTGAGAGCGAAACGGTCCCGCTCGGAGAGGGATGTGCCGATTTTAAGAGCGCCTTTGAAGCTCTGCGCGATATCGGGTACCCTGGCCCCCTCGTCATCCAGGGCGCGCGCGGCGAAGATGGAGATGAACTCATGCGGAATAAAACATACCGCGAGTACACAGAAAAGATTGCCGCCAAAGTCTGGAAATAATTTCATTCATCATGGCAAACGAAACAAAAAATCTTTTCTCGCTCAACGGCCGCGTTGCGATTGTTACGGGCGGCGACGGACGGCTCGGCATTGAGCATGCGAAAGCGTTGAGTGCGGCGGGTGCCGAAGTGTATTCTTTTGACACGGTTCGCTCGGATGCGCTCGCCGAATTCGCGACGCACATTGACGTTGATATTACGAAGCCCGAAGAAATAGCTGACGCCGTCGCAAAAGTCGTGAAAGAAACGGGCCGCATTGACATACTCGTCAACAACGCCGTGATTGACCCGCCGCTTCCGAAAGAGGGAGAGACGGGGTGGGAAGCATATCCGGAATTCCCGCAGGCGCAGTGGGAGAAAGAAATTGCCGTGGGCCTTTCCGGGGCGCAGTATTCTTTACAAGCGGTGGCGCCTGTCATGATAAAGCAGGGGCAAGGGTCCGTGATACAGATTTCTTCCACCTCGGGCATCACGGCGCCCAACCACTCCAAATATCCGCCGGGGCGTTTTAAGTCGGCCGCATACCCCACCGTTAAGACCGCGCTCCTAGGACTCACGCGCGCGTGGGCGTCGTATTTCTCCGCCGCGGGCGCGCCGGATGTGCGCGTAAATGCTCTCTGCCTCGGCGCGGTCAACTTCAAAGAAATAACACCCGAACTTTTGGAGAAACTCAAAGGGCGCAACATGCTCGGCCGCCCCGCGCGGCCTAGCGAATACCATGGGGCGCTCGTGTTTCTTGCGAGCGATGCATCCACGTTCATGACAGCTCAGACGCTTATCATGGACGGCGGCCAGACCGCTTGGTAAGACGCATTTGAGCCGTTCTTTACGCGCATCTTCGTACGGTATGAATACTGTAAACAGCAAACTAAAGGTATGTCTCATCTTGCAGCGGCGATTCGTGTTCGTAGGGCACGATATCGCACGGATTTTGAAACGCGAACATGGCATTAACGAATTTTGCGCGCTTGTGTATACACGCCCGAGTTACGAATTT
>MFLB01000039.1 GCA_001781445.1 Candidatus Kaiserbacteria bacterium RIFCSPHIGHO2_01_FULL_58_22
AGGCCGAGTATGGCGCCCGTGGGATAACAGCCCGGGTTGGCGATAAGGTTCGCCTTCTTTATTTCATCCTTGTGGAGCTCGGGTAGCCCGTAGACGGCCTTCTCGAGATTCGTCTTGTCGGCATGCGACGCTTTGTAGAATTGCTCGTAGACCGCCGCATCTTTCAGGCGGTAGTCGGCGCTCACGTCGATGACCTTCTTCCCCGCCTTGAGGAACATCGGGGCGTACTCTTGCGAGACCGTATGCGGGAGCGAAAGAAAGACAAGATCGGCCTTCTTCACGGCTTCCTCGAAGGAAAAGGCCTTGCAGGGCAGATCAACCTTCCCCATCAAGTATGGGAAGATGTCCTGGATAGTTTCGCTCCTATCTTCTTTGCCCGAGACGTACGTAAGCTCCACCTGCGGATGGTTTGCGAGGATTTTTACGAGTTCTTCCCCCGTGTATCCGGTAGCTCCGATTACTCCTACTTTAGTTTTAGTCATGTGTTGGATTGAAGTGAATAATAACGCAAAACGGCCTCACCATGAGGCCGCCGGAGATTTATGTGGAGAAAACCAAAATCCGCGAACGACCTCAAATTGAGACCGCTCGTCCTCGCGCAACGTTCAATGAAATCTTAGCTACCATGTCACCTTTCTATCACACCCCCCAATTCTGTCAATATCCCGCAGTATCCACTACTCCTTCATCCTATGAACAATGAGCGTCGCCGGCGTTCTAAAGTCCAGTATACTCTCGATGTTCTCATGGATCGATACTTCGGTATCATCCTTTTCCGCAATGTTTCCAAGACCTTTCTCCAGACCCGCGGAGAGTGCTTCCAACATAAGATTGCGACGCATAGGAGGCATATCTTCAATAACAAATCCGATCGGGAATGTGCGAAAGTAACTGTCCGCACCGAGGCTATCATACATATTGGAAAAGTACTGCGGTATCTCCTCCATATTTTTGCAGTAATGTGGAAGGCTCCATGTGGCCCATATTTCGTCGAACTTGTCATACCCGGCGGCATGAAGTTCAGTCAAAAAATCTTTCGAAGTGGGGTCAAGCTGCAAGGAACGATAGTAGCCTGCTGCTTGCCGATGATCAATGATCTCGTGTGAGAGATAGCGGTCTGCGTTCAGTATCAGCCGTGGCGTAAATCTTGGGTCGGAAGTAAGGTCGCCGAGCGATCTTCCACCGCCAACGAGAAGGATCCTTTTTCCATTCACTGCTCTTTCGAGACTTAAGAAATCCCGAGCATGTATCCCTAAGAGATACGGCGCAAGCGGAGGTCTCATCTCTCCATGGCTCCATACTTTGGTAAACAGTCCTCTATTCACAACGGTGTCTTCGAAGCCGTGCTCTCCGATCGACGAATCATAGTAATCCTTCTTGGCGATCTTTATACACTGTGCGACCATGGCACGATTTTTCGCCTTTCGCTCCTCGAGTGCACTCCTGGGGCCATCTTTAAATCCTGCAATGCGCTCGTATATCATTTTCATGATGCTACTTCAGAGACTTAAGTTTGCCTAGGGCCTCGTTATTCCCTAGAACCCATCTCAAAAATAAACGCACTACGAAAATACAAAGTCAGCTTGGCTACTGCGGCCGCTTCCGCGCGGCTCCGGCGCCGAACGGCTCGGCCTCATCGTGTCGCGGACACGCTTCGGCCTGCGCCGCGGCGCCTCGCTCGCGCGGAAGCGGCCTCGTTACGCCATTATTTTTGAGATGGGTTCTACTGTAGTATTGGAACATAGTCCTCGAAGCGGCGTATTTGCAGGTCAAAAATGGCTCTGAACAAGAGTTCGAGAAAGCGTTCAAAAAGGCCTCGGCTGTCATCTCCTCCTCCAGCGGCTATGTGTCGCACGAATTGCACCGATGCATCGAGGTTGAAGGAAAGTATTTGCTCCTGGTTAGATGGAACGAACTCGAAGACCACACCGACGGTTTCCGCAATTCGCCGAACTATCAGGAATGTAAGAAGCTACTTCACCATTTCTATGACCCATTCCCAACCGTCGAGCATTTCGAACAAATCAGGCTAAAGTAATATCTTCCGCCTCGGGCGTGCCTAATCTTATGCGACTTCCTTTCGCTTTATCTTGAGATGTTGTTCGATTACCCGTATTCGCCCGCGCAAGTCGTCAATTTCTTTCGTTACTCCTTTCAGATTGCCAAACTGCTCCTTAAGAGCATCGAGACGACGATTGATCGAGGCTAGCTCGCGCTCAATCGAGGAGAGTCGAGTGTTAACCTCGGCCATCTCCTCACTCGTGGCCATGTAATCCTTGATGAAATTGACGATCTCAAGTATCTCCTTCGTCTCACTCTTTGCCATAGGGAGCCATTGTAGCATAACCGCACGATCTAATCCGAGACGATGAGGTTCACGAGGCGGCCCGGCACGACGATCGTACGAACGACCTGTTTTCCGTCCAAGCGAGCCGCAACCGCTCCCCGCGCCGCGGCCTCTTGAGCTTCCTTGTCCGCGTCTGCCGCGACGGATGCCTCTCCTCTCGTTTTCCCGTTTATCTGCACGGCGATGCGCACGGTTTCGTCTTTGAGCTTTGATACGTCGTACGAAGGCCATTTTTCAGTATGGATCGAACGCATCTTTCTTGCTCCCCGTTTATCCTTCGTAGCTTTAGCGAAGGAGGACCAGAGTTCCTCGGTCATATGCGGCGCGAAGGGCGCCAATATCTTCAGGAAACGGACGAACTGGTCTTTGTTGATGCCTTCCTTTTCTGCGACATTCGTGAACGTCATCATCGCCGCAATGGCGGTATTGAACTTGAACGACTCTATGTCACTTCCCACTTTCAGTATCGTTTTGTGCAATTGCCGCTCGGTCCCCTCGGCTCCTCGCTCTTCGTTGCCTGCCCCGTAGCCATCCGAGCGAAGCGAGGATGTGGTACTGGGGTTCGCTCGCTGTCCCAGCCGCCACACGCGTTCAAGGAATCGCCGCGCGCCTATCATGCTCTCCGTGCTCCACGCGATCGAATCGGTGAAGGGCCCCATGAACATTTCGTACATGCGGAGCGTGTCGGCGCCGTAGGCCTTCACGATGTCGTCGGGATTTATCACGTTGCCGTAGCGCTTGCTCATCTTCTTTCCGTCGGGCGCCTGGATGAGTCCGACGGAGATCAGCCGCATGAACGGCTCGGGAGTGGAAACGACGCCGATGTCGTGCAAGAATTTGTGCCAAAAGCGCGCGTAGATAAGGTGGCGCGTCGCGTGCTCCGCGCCGCCCACATAGGTGTCTACCGGTGCCCAGTATTTCTCTTTTTTCTTATCGACGAGCGCTTTTTTGTTGTTCGGGTCCATGTAGCGCAGGTAGTACCACGAAGAACCCGCCCACTGTGGCATCGTGTTGGTCTCGCGCGTACCCGGACCCTTGCACTTCGGACAGCGGACGTTGACCCATTTCGCAATACTCGCAAGCGGCGAGTGCCCCGTGCCGGTCGGTTGGTATGAATTCACCTCTGGCAATTTCACCGGCAAGTCCTTTTCCGGCACCGGCACGACACCACACTTGGCGCAATGAATGACAGGAATAGGTTCGCCCCAATAGCGCTGGCGGGAAAAAACCCAGTCGCGAAGCTTGTAGGTTACCTTTGCGCGACCGAGTTTCCCGGTAATAGCTTTTCTTGCCTCTGCGCTCTCCATCCCGCTGAACTCTCCGGAATTCGCGAGTATTCCCTCCCCTTCGTAGCAGGCGCGGCCATTGATCCGTACCCACGCGATACGCATATCTTCGTGATTGATAAATTCGTCCATTTCTTTCTTCGTGAGCCATGTTATCTCGTGGTCCGCTTTTTCCTTTTCTGAAACTTGTTCGCAGGTGTCATCATCCAACGTAAAAAGGAACGGGGTGTAGTGAGCAAATGTATTCCATTTTCGAACAACACTGTAGTATTTGCCGTGGATCGTGCCGCCAAGCTTTCGCACAAGCGAGGTGTGTACATATCCAGTTTCTTCCCGTATCTCTCTTTGCGCTGTCGCGATCGGTTCTTCTCCCTCATCAATACCACCCGAAACACAGCCTCGCGTATCGGTGGGCTTATAGCGAACCGCAAGGTACTTGTCTTCGGACCAGTGCTTCACAAAGGCGAGAATAGCCGGTCGGTCGTGAAAGGGTCCGTCTGCGTGTACAGCATCGAGGCCGGTCGTCCGAACAGCGAGAGGCTCGATAACTTCGACGATAGGCAACTTGAACTTTTTGGCGAATTCGAAGTCGCGTTCGTCGTGCGCGGGGACTGCCATAATGGCGCCCGTGCCGTAGTGCGCGAGCACGTAGTCGGCGATGAAAATCGGTATTTTCTTTCCCGTCGCTGGATTAACCGCTTCCACCCCTTCGAGCCGCACGCCGGTCTTCTTTTTTTGTTCCGTTATTCGCTCGAGCTCTGTCTTTTTGTCCGATAGCGCGATATATCGCACTATTTCATCCTCATTCTTCAGCAAACCTTTTTGCTGGATGGCGAGCCGCACCCAAGGGTGTTCGGGAGCGAGCACCATGTACGTCGCGCCAAAAAGCGTATCTGCACGCGTCGTAAAGACCGTGATACTAGGCAGAAGAGCGTTCAAGACCATCGGCTCCTCTTTCCCCATGAAGTGCTTTTCCTCCGCATTTCCTTCGACCAGACGGGCTCCGAGCTCTTTGGCCAGAAATTTGAGATACGGTATCCGCCGAGTGCCCTCTTGCAGATCCGAGAGAATAACAGAGAATCCCGCAAGCTTTCTGATTCGTGCATAGTCGACGTCCCAATTGAAATGCTTCTGATACGGGCGCTCTACCGCTCCCGGGAATTTTGCATTAACGGCTGATGCGACAAGCATGAGACCAGCGATAGGTCTATTGATCTTTTCGAGAACTTTGAGAGCTATCGCTCCGCCGAGACTGTGGCCGACTATGATTGTGCGCTCGTCAATGGTGCACGTATCTAACACCTTTTTCACCTGCTCAGTTTCCTTGGGATTCCAGGAATTTGGCAACTCTGGCACTTGCACCTTCAATCCCCTTCTCTCCAGCTCCCCATTTAGCCAAGGAATAAAAGCGCCAATCGGGGATTCCTTGTATCCATGCAGGAGTAGATAATTTGGCTTTGGCGCCGTCGTATTTTCAAATTCAAGCGGAAAATCTATCTCCGCGCCTTCGCTCCGGCCTATCCAGTTGCGCTGTGATTCTTTGATGTGTTCCTGCCATTCGGGAAGATGCGATAGGTCATTGAGGAGCCGTTCGGCGTAGTCAGTGATCCGGAGCATCCACTGTCGCATAGGCCTCTTCTCGACGATTGTGCCGCATCGCTCGCAGGCATTGCCGTCGAGGTCTTCGTTCGAAAGCCCAGTCTGACATTTCGGGCACCAATTGATGGGTTCGTTCGATTCGTATGCCAGCCCCTTCTCCAGAAGCTTCAAGAATATCCACTGCGTCCACTTGTAGTACGAGGGGTCGGTCGTGTTTATTTCGCGGCTCCAATCGTAATCGAGGCCGATCGTCGAGAGTTGCTCCTTGAATCGCGCGATGTTCTTGGCGACGGCGGCGCGCGGATGCACCTTGTTCTGGATCGCGAAATTCTCCGCAGGCAGGCCGAAGGCGTCCCACCCCATCGGATGCAAAACGCTATGCCCCGTCATCCGCTTGTGGCGTGCATAGACGTCGGTCGCGATATAGCCCTTCGGGTGCCCTACGTGAAGCCCTTCCCCCGAAGGGTATGGGAACATGTCCAAGACATATGACTTTGGTTTTCTAGGATTCTCTTTGGAACGATAGATCTCCTTCTTCTGCCATTCACGCTGCCACTTTTTCTCTATCTTTTTGTGGTCATACTTCCGCATTGGAAAAGAGTATCACACGCGACGTGTGCTCGTAAACCGGCTCATTCCGACACCGCAGGGCGTTGACCCTGCGGGTCGGAATACACTCCCTGCGCAAAAGCGCAGGGCGTTTCCGCCAATTTCTGACTCCCTGCCCCCTTCGGTGGGCAGGGCTGGGCTCGGGAATGCAAAAGTGCTCTTTTGCATTTCACTCGCTCTACGTCGCCAGTAAGGAGGCGAGAAGCTAGCGCAACGTGGATTTGCTGAACGGCGGATAGCGTTCCGGGTCTATCGTTCTGTCGAAGCAGACGTCTCCCGCCCCGTGTTGCCACGAATCGCCTTCGATTCCCTTTTCTCCGGGACCGGCCGCAATGGGCCGAACCATGTACGGATCTCCAACTCCCTCTTTGTTGAACGTCGCGCAGAGCTTGAATGAGAGCCGCCCGGTGACCTCATACGCGTATGGCTCGCCGCTCTGCGGGTCCACGGGAAATACGTAGCCTCCGAGAGGGTCTTTGGCCTCTTCGAGCGTGGCGGGAAGCTTTTCTTTCTGTTGCCAATAATTCACGACCTGCCACTGAATGTTTTGCAGATCGCTCACCTTTTGGCTGTCGAGGCGAAGAAGGCGTACTTCTGCTGGCGATCCAAGGATAAAGAAGCCGGACGCGATCGCCGCGAGGACGACGAGTCCCGCGGCCACTCCGACGGTCGTCGCGCGCGAGGGGTTTGCTTTCCAGTATCCGCGCAGATCGGCAAGGAAATGCAGGAACACAGCTCCCGCTACGAGAAGCAAGACAATGACTTTAAGGATAAAGCGCGTCGTAAGCTCGCCGCCGAGAAAATAATTGATGAGCGTGATGAGATCGCCGACCAATGCCGCGCCTGCGACAAACACAGTCAGTACCAGCGCCCATCGTCGGACCCACAGCTCGCTCTTGATGGGTTCGCGCGCGATGTCGGAGCGAATGAAGCGGAGAAGAACGACCGTGACAGGGACAAGGACGATGAGCGACGCCATCGCGAAGCGTATCCCCCCGGAGAAAGGATCAACATAATATTCGAGCGGATCCGGGTACGTGCGGTCAATGTATTCGAACAAAAGCGCGATGAACGAGATGACGCTTCCGTAGAGCGCCACCATCGCGCCCGCCCAGAGAAAGAAATCCTTCGGGGTTACCTTGGGTTTGTCCATACGGAAATAGTAAATGGTTATTAGAAAATAGCAAATGGCAGAGATCAAGAATGCAAGAACTCCCCTCCTTCGCGCAAGGCTTCGGAGGGCAAGCATCACTACGAGTGCAGGAACTCCATGACGTCTCCGTCTTGCACTACGTATTCTTTGCCCTCGCTCCGGAGCCAGCCTTTCTCCCGTGCCTTTGCAAAAGAGCCTGCTTCAAGCAGTTTGTCCCAGCGAATGACTTCGGCGCGGATGAACTTGTCGCGGAAATCGGTGTGGATGGCGGCGCCCGCTTCCGGTGCCGTCGAGCCGCGCGCAATAGTCCACGCGCGGCTTTCTTTCTCACCCGTCGTGAAAAACGAGATGAGATCGAGAAGCTTGTAGCCCGCTTTGATGAGTTCGTCGAGCCCGTCGGCGACGCCGAGCTCGCGGCGGAAATCCGACTTTTCGTCACTGTGCACGTCGCCAAGCTCGTTCTCGACGCCGGCGTCCACGACGACATACTGCGCGCCGCTCGAATCGAGAAAATCCTTAAGCTCCCGCCATCGCGGCCCGCCCTCCGCATCAATGTTCAGCGCGCCGCTCTTCTTGTTCAAGACGTAGAGCATGGGCTTCATCGTGAGCATGTGCAGGGTCTTCGCATTCTCCCGTTCGCCGGCATCGAGCGACACGGAGCGCGCCGGTCTTCCCGCTTGGAGCGCCGGAACGATTTTCCGCAGAAGGTCGCGCTCGGCGACTAATTCCTTACCTCCCCCCTTTGCATCGCGTTCTACGCGATCGAGGCGCTTCGCGGCGTGCTCCAGATCGGCCTGCACGAGTTCGAGACCGACGACCTCGATGTCGTAGCGGGGATCCACGGCGCCCGCGACATGATGGATGTCGTCGTCCTCGAATATCCGCACGACCTCCGCTATGGCGTCAACGTCCCGGATGTGCGAGAGGAACTGGTTGCCCAGCCCTTCCCCTTCCGAAGCGCCCTTGACCAAGCCCGCGATGTCCACAAACTCGACCGCCGCGGGGATCTTCTTTTGCGAACGGGACATTTCGGCGAGCTTGTCGAGACGCACATCGGGCACGGCGACGACGCCGACCGAAGGGTCTATGGTGGCGAACGGATAATTCGCGATCAAAACGCCCTTCCGCGTCAGCGCGTTAAAAAGCGTCGACTTGCCGACATTCGGGAGCCCGACGATGCCGATACTCAATGACATCGGCCAATACTATGACAAAGTTGCGCTGGAATGAAGCTCATGAGGAATGAAGGAGGCGAACGACCTCGGCGTCCTCGACCTGCTCGAAGCGCGCGTAATGCGCGCCGACGGCGCCCATGAATTCCCCGGGCGGCTCGAGCACGACGACCTCGTCGGCGCCCTCGTCTGTAAGAGCGCGCGGAGATTCCGGCGGAGCGACCGGCACGGCGACGACGATCCGCTCCGGCTTTCGCGCTTTCACCGAGCGGACGGCGAGGCGCATCGTGAGGCCCGTCGCGATGCCGTCGTCCACGATGATGACGGTTTTTCCTCCGATCTCCGCGGCTTTTCTTTCTCCGCGATACGCTCGTATCCGGCGTTCGGCCTCCGCCTTTTGCCGCTCGGTCTCCCCCAGAAGCCACGCCTGATCCACCGCCGCCGCTTCCGCCTCGTTCAAGATCTTCGTGCCATGCTCGTCGACAGCGCCTATCGCGTATTCTGGATGAAATGGATGCCCGATCTTGCGCGGCGCAAGGATGTCGAGCGGAAGCCCCAGCGCCCGCGCGACCTCGAAGCCGACGACGACCCCGCCGCGCGGGAGCGCGAGCACGAGCGCGTTCGTGCCCCGATACGCTTCGATTTTCCGCGCGAGCCTCCGGCCTGCTTCTTTTCTGTCCGCGAACATAATCAGCGCATTCGTTTTTTCTTCGGATTTCCCTTCTTTTTCTTCCGCACCGGCTGCATCATCGCCTCCTTAGCCTTTCCTTCCATGCGCGGCGGGCGCGTCAGGCGCGACACTTCCCGGATCTCCAGTTTGTTCCTTTTCGCGGAACGCGGGCGCATATGCGTCCATTGTGTTCCCGTGCGAGGGTCTTCGCAACTCACTTCCCCTTGCGGCCGAGATCGTGCGCCTTCCGGAGCCATTTCTCCCGCTTGTCGTGCGCGGGATGCTCGGCGGGTCCGAACCACGTCGTATGGACCCAGAACCCGGCGAACCACAAGATCCCCCACTTGAGCTGGGCATTGACGTTGCCCGGCAAAAAACGCACGAGCCACGGCGGCGTGCCCGAGGTGACGATGATGCGCGCGGTTTTCCCAGCATACAGGCGATGCCAGAAAATCGTGCGCTCGCCGGTCTTGGTCTTGATGTAGCGGAAGGCCGAGCCGGGCAACCACGCGCGGTCGAAAAGCCCTTTAAGGACGGCGGGCATGCCGACCCACCACACCGGATGTATGACGACGAAGTGGTCGGCCCGGTTCACGTTGTTCTGGAATGCGACGAGGTCGGGCTCGAGCTCCTGGCGTTCGCGGTACCCTTTGTGGAGGACGGGGTCGAACCGCATCTCGCCGATGTTCATGCGCACGATGGTGTGCCCAGCCTCCTTCGCGCCCTGCGCGTAGGCGTCCGCGAGCGCGCCGCACAGGCCGCTCTTGTCGGGATGCCCGAGGAGAACGAAAATGTCTTTCTTCCCGCGCATCGTTCATCCCATCGAGGTAGTATCTTCGCGCACGGCGTCGAATTCCCTTTCGTCGAACTCCCCCGCCTCGTCGCGCTTCCCCACTTTGTGCATCACGAACGCGCGCACGGTTTTCATGCTGAAATAGAACCCGGCGAGGAACGCGAGCGCGACTACCTCGCGCAGGATGAATTGCATCCACGTGCTCTCATGGTACGAAAAAAGCGCCCACGTCTCGAAGATGACAAGCCCGACTCCCGCCGCGACCGCGCCAGCCATGAAGATCGTCCTGTTGTGCGGATTTGCGAGCGCCGCGAGAGCGACGAGAAGAAGGGCTCCCGCTATCTCGAACGGGAGTTCCGTGCGCAGGGAATCGGCGTAGAACGGCGCGCCTATCAGAAGAAGCGCCGCCGTGGATATGAAGAGCTGGCGCACGATGTCCCCGTGATAATGGGGCACGGGTTCCGCATGGAACTCGAGGGGAGAGAATTCATCCTTGTCCTTCATAAAGTGGCATCAATTATCTCCCGCTCGGCGCTTCTTGGCAACTGCGATGAGCGCCTCCGGGTCGTCCCCGGCGGAGGCCTTGTTCCTGCGCGTGTGCCCGCAGAGGGCGCACCGATGCATGATGGCGTAGTCGGGGCTCGAACCCTCGAGAGCGACGGGCTCCATCATGCCGCCGCAGGGCGCGGCCCTGTCGCCCGGATGCACGTCCACGTGCCTGCTCCAGAGGCATTTCGGGCAATGATTGGTGTAGCCGTTTCCTTGCACGCGCATTCCGCAGTGCCAACAGACGAACGCTTCTACGACCCGTTTGAACGTCATTGGTTTTGCGCGCGCCTACAGCCGCCTGACGAGATCGACGAGTTTCAGGGTGATGGCCTCCATCTGCTTCAGTATCTGCTGAAAAAGCGAGCCCGACTCCCGCGCCGACTCCCGCAGATCGGGAGCCGTATACGAAGGCGCGAATGTCTCGGCGCTTCGCGTTTCCGGAGGCGCCGCGCCCTCCGCCGGCACGGGCGCGAGCTTCACGGCGGATGTCCTGATGCCGGAGACGCTGTTAGCATTGATGACGGGGAGCGCGGGCACCTTGATCGCCGGGGTCTTCACGAGACTCGACGTGGGCGCGGAAAGCGCGTTTAGAAGGTCGCTCACGGTTTTCGACGGCGCCTGCTTCCCGGTTTCTGCGGAAACGGACTGCAAAGGCGCGAGAAGGCCCGATGCGCCGATAGACTGCGAGAGAGGCTGGTTCACGGGCGCGGATGATGCCGGAGCGGCGGATACGGGAGCGGCTGGAGATACTGGAGCAACCTGGGTCGCCGGCTGTGCTCTCACTATCGAAC
Organism: Candidatus Kaiserbacteria bacterium RIFCSPHIGHO2_01_FULL_58_22; assembly: GCA_001781445.1. GTDB lineage: Bacteria > Patescibacteriota > Minisyncoccia > Phycocordibacterales > UBA2100 > UBA10103. The sequence continues at coordinate 10,970 of MFLB01000039.1, forward strand.
TGCAGGGCACTACGACGAGCGGCTCCGTGCTCACGATGCAGTTCTGCCCGGACAAGAGTCCCGCCGGCGTCGCTTGGTTGTAGATGGGCAGGTTCGCGTACGGCGCGTCGAACGTGCGGCTCGCCCACGCCTCCCTGTCTCTCGGATCGAGCGGGCCCAGCGATTGCCCTTCGATGCCGCACAAAAGGGTTACGGTCACGTCTTTTATAACACCGCTGTTGCGCCCCATGGACCCCCCGCTCAAATACTGCATTGATTTTTCGTTGAGGTCTATGACGCGGCCCGACACCAACGGACCGTTGTCGTTGATGCGCACGACCATAGAGCGGCCGTTCGGCGCTTGGACGATCGCGTCGCATATCGCGCCGCGCCCGTATCCGCACCTGTATTGTTTCGCGATAGCCAGCTGAAGCGCGGCCTCGTATTCGTTCGGATTGTACCAGCCGCCCGTGGCAAGCGTCCCGCCGCCGGTCCGCCAGCCTGGAAGGAACGGATTGTAGGTGGACGCGTCGCCCTTGAACGACGTCTTGACGCACGGTTCCGCCGCTGTAGTGAATTGGAAGGAAAGGAAAACCAGCGCGAGCATGGTGCCGGCGAACTGACGCGTATATTTGAGCATCCATGCCAGTATATAACGGACGCAAGGCGGCGCGCGAGAACCCTAGAAACCCGCACTCACGCCTTCAGGCTTCCGCGCCTGCGGAACTCGCTTCCTACACAGTCCTCCGCGGAAACCTGGCCGGCGGGAGGAGTTTTCAAACATGCTCTACTTCACGATGGCCGACGCCGAGCGCTCGAGCGGCGTTCCGGATGCGCTCCGGCATTGGAGGCTGAAATCCCACGCGCCGGGAGTCGTCGTCGCGCTCGTGAGTATCGTCCGGGAACCCTCGTTGCCGCGGGCGATCAGCGCGTTGGTTCCTCCGGCGCGCGCATACACGTGGCAGGGTTCCGCGACGCTCATGCCGATCGAGGACCACGAAACGACGAGCGGATTCCCCCGCGCGACCTCCCTCGGCTGGACGACGAGCGAAGCGACGGATGCCGGCATGGGAGGAGGCATTCCCTGTGGCGAAGGCAGAAAACCGGAAACTGGTCGCGAAGAAGGCGGCTGTACGGAGGGCGGCGCGGCTCCCTGCCGCGAAAAAAGTCCGCTGAAAAGAGAAAAGATGCTCCCGAACGCGCTCACGTTCGCGAACGGGCTGGCACCGCGGTTGGAAGAACTCATGGAGTAGCCTGCATAGGCGGAGCCGGCCGGCACAGCTCCCGGCCCAAACGTGTGCGGCGCGATGCCCTCTCTCGCCGGCGGCGCGGCGGCCGCGGGGATTTTTGCGGGGTCGACATCCGCAAGCTTCTTGACGTCTGTCGGCGTCAGGTTCAGCTCCGGATACTCGCGCGCGAGCCTTTCGGCTCCTTCGGCGTCACCGGATCTTCCCGCTCGGATGATTTCCTGGACGAGAGCCGTTTTTGCGCGATCGCTTGCAATAGCGGCGGCTTTCGCCGGATCCATGCCGCCTCCCGCCAAGACCTCCCTCGTTTTTGCTTCTGGGTCGGTAAACGCAACGATAATTCCCCGAGTCACCGGAGGACCGATCGGCGGCGCGGCTGGCGAGACATCGGGCTTGAAAGCTCGCACCGCGAGACGTATCGTATTTCTTTTCAATGGATCGGCGCTCTTATTCTCGGCGCTCGCGCTGATGTCGCCGGGAAGGGAAGGATCGCATTTTGAGCGGACGATATCCGGGCCGCCCTGAAACGTATCCTCGTATGCAAGAGTCGGCGGAGTTTGCCCCGTACCACAGCCGTATTTTTGCAGATCGGCCACCGAACAACAGGCGCGCGTTGTTTTAATGGCGATCCGGACATAGCAACTGCTTCCGAGCTTGCAATTCGGATAGTTCGTTCGTATCGAAACCCTTTGGTCGGAACACTTTGAGAGTTGGCTGATTGCGGTATTGGGCACGCCGCTTTTTGCAGAACTGATCCAATAGTTTTTTGAATTGTCCGCACCGGCAACGGAGCCGTATGTCCGTACCTCCGTGTAGCCTGCGGGCACGCAGTCTTTCAACGAGCCCGGCGCGGCTTTCGCTTGGGCATGCGCGGCAACAAAAACCGCCATCACGGACAATATGGCGAGACCAAACCGCATGCGCTCATTGTATCGCGCCGCGGAAGGAATGCGCCACCGGCGCCATTGAATAATGTTGAAAACCTTGCGCGTGCTAGAGAAGCACGACGGCGCGGTTGCCGGAGACTTCGAGCACGCCGCTTTCGATAGGAACATCCTTCGTGCTCTCCGCGGACTCGCGGACACGGATCACCCCCTTTTTAAGGGTTGTCACGAACGGCTCGTGATGCGCGAGCACCGTCAGTTCGCCGTCGGAGCCGGGAAAGGTGGCGGAAACCGACGGGCCGTCGAAGCGCGTCTCGCCCACCGAGGCGATAACGAGATGAAAAGTCGAAGACATAGTTTACAGTTTACAGATGACAGTTACAGAGAACTCGATGTGCATTTGCTGTCAACTGTAAACTGTCAACTGTTGACTTCTTCAATGCCGCCTTTCATATAAAACGCCTGCTCGTTCTGCGCGTCGTGCTTGCCGTCCAATATCTCGCCAAAAGCCCGCACTGTTTCCGCAAGCGGAACGTATTTCCCTTTCGCCCCCGTGAACGTTTCGGCGACGGAGAACGGCTGGGAGAGGAATCGCTGTATCTTGCGCGCGCGATAGACCAAGCGCTTGTCTTCCTCCGAAAGCTCCTCGATGCCGAGAATGGCGATGATGTCCTGCAAATCTTTGTAGCGCTGGAGCACCCGGCGCGTTTCGTTGGCCGTTGCGTAGTGCTCCTCGCCCACGATCTCCGGCGTGAGCGCGGTCGAGCCGCTCTCGAGCGGATCGATCGCCGGATAGATGCCTAAGCTGGCGAGCGCGCGGGAGAGGACGATGGTCGAATCGAGGTGCGAGAAGGTGGTCGCCGGCGCCGGGTCGGTGAGGTCGTCGGCTGGCACGTAGATGGCCTGCACCGAGGTGATGGAGCCTTCGGTCGTCGAGGTGATGCGCTCCTGCAGGAGGCCCATTTCCTCGGCCAAGGTCGGCTGGTAGCCCACCGCCGAGGGCACGCGCCCGAGTAGCGAGGAGACTTCGGAGCCGGCCTGCACGAAGCGGAAGACGTTGTCCATGAAAAAGAGGACGTCTTTCCCCGCCCCGCGAGACGGCTTGCCGTCTTTTTCTGGGCCGCCTGATCCTATGTTGTCGCGGAACGCTTCGGCCATCGTCAATCCGGACAAGGCGACGCGGGCGCGCGCGCCCGGCACCTCGTTCATCTGTCCGAACACGAGCGCGGTCTTCTCCAAAACGCCGGAGTCTTTCATTTCGTGATAGAGGTCGTTGCCCTCGCGCACGCGCTCGCCGACGCCCGCGAAGACGGAATAGCCGCCATGTTCCGAAGCGACGTTGTGAATGAGCTCTTGAATGAGCACGGTCTTTCCCACGCCCGCGCCGCCGAAAAGGCCCACTTTGCCGCCCTTGATGAAAGGCGCGAGAAGGTCTATCGCCTTGATGCCGGTCTCGAACAATTCCGCCTTGGTGCTCTGCCGGGTGAATTTCGGCGGGTCCTGATGTATCGGAAGCCGACGAGGTTGTCGGAGCGGACCTAATCCATCGATAGGTTCTCCAACGACATTGAACATCCTGCCGAGGGCGAGCTCCCCTACCGGCACCGAGATCGGCGCGCCCGTGTCGGCAACCTCCACCTCCCGTGCAAGGCCGGCAGTGTCTTGCATCGCAATGCATCGCGCACGGTTCAACCCCAAGTGTTGCACCACTTCGAGCGTCAGAGTCTCGCTTTTATGCGTAACGTGGAGCGCGTTCTTGATGGGCGGCAAGCCTTCATCAAATCGGACATCAACGACCGGTCCGATGATCTGCGTGACGATGCCTTTGGACATAGGAGGGAATTGTATCATCAGCCTTTGTGCTTGGAAACACTGTCGACAGACTCTTGAAAGATGCTAAGGATTGACTTTTCCAGTTCAGTTACCTTTGGGGGATGTGGAATGGTGTTGAACATGTTGACGACGGCATACATTGCATTATCATCCCAGTCTAAAAGTCCACTCCAATCCTGCGTCAGAGCCTTAGGTCTTAGTCGGTCTATGATCAGTTCCCGCAACGCCGTTTTGACGTCTTCATCCACGTCGCTCGCCGCTATGGCGTTCAAACACCGAAGACGCATCCGCGGCAACTCACGCCGCAATAGCTCGACCTCATCCGCCTTATCCGCCGATTTCGGCGCCGGGTCATCAGGATGGCGCATGATGACCCGATTCTACCCGCATTTGCTTCCCATTTCAAATGTGTGTATAGCCCGCCAGTAAATACAGCTCTCGTACATATGTACGAGAACTGTATCATGTCGTAATCTTGAAACGTCTTTGGAGATCCGCGGATCCGTCGACATGCGTTGCGGTTATGAACGACACATGGGGGAGAACTCCGTGGAAATTGGCGATCTCCCGCACCTCATCAGCGCATGGATGCGGATGGATCCAAAGCGAACGCTGGTAAAAAACGAGCCCAAGGTTCTGAAGATGCCGTATGAATGGAATTCTCGCCTTAGAAAGTTCCTGAGGGATGTCGAAGGCGACAATATGCCATCTTCCATCCCATCGTTTCGGAACGGAGATTTTGAGTTCCCACAGCTTCCCTTCCTCCACAAGCCGCCTGCCTATGTCCGAAAGAGCATATCGCTCTCCGACACCGCGCACATAACCTCTGCGTCGCGCTTCATAGATCCTTCGAGTGGCCCAACGGCGATTTTTCTGCGTATCTCCCATGGCGAGTTCTTTTAATACTCTCGCTAGCGCCCACGGGGGCGGAACGGCTCCGATCCCAACGACAAGAACCCCCACACCTATCATCTTGAGAATCCGTATCGTCTTCTCGCTCGGCCTCTGAAACTTGATCCCAGATATTCTCATATACTCATAATACAGTTCTTGTACATATGTACAAGGACTGTATCACTGAAATCCTGAAAATTCCGAAAGCAGTATGGTGCGGGCTTTGGCAAGCGCGCGGCCGCGGTGGCTGACGCTATTCTTCTCTTCGACGCTTATTTCCGCGCCCGTCTTTTGCAGTTCGTCGGAAAAGAAAACGGGATCGTAGCCGAATCCCCCGCTCCCGCGCGGCTCGCGCGTGATGCGGCCGCCGTACGAGCCCTCGCAGGTGCGGATGCCGTCCGTCGCCGGGTCGTACATGGCGACCGCGGCGACAAAGCGCGCGGTGCGTTTTTTATCCGGCACATCTTCCATCTCCCGGAGCAATTTCCGGTATCGCGCCTCGTCGTTGCCTTCCGCGTAGCGGGCGGAGAGCACGCCGGGCTTGCCGCCGAGAGCTTCCACCTGAAGCCCCGAATCCTCGGCGAGCGTGAGCTTCCCCGTCCTCGTGCCGTACGTCCTCGCCTTGAGGACAGCGTTCTCTTCAAATGTCGTTCCGGTTTCCTCGACATCCGCGCCCGCCGCTACGTCCGCAAGCGTGAGGATGGCAAAGGGGATCTCTCCGAGCGCGTCGAGCATCTCGCGGAGCTTTCCCCTGTTGCGCGTCGCGATCAAAAGCTCGCGCATATGAATAGTTCGTAGTTAGTAGATAGTAGTAAGTAGAGAGTCTATTTAATTTAACTACTAACTACAGACTACTTTCTACTAACTAGTTCATCGCATCGCCTCGATGCCGCTCGTTATCTCGGATACCTCGCGCGTGATGGCGGCCTGGCGCACCTTGTTGAAGGTGCGCGTGAGGTCGCCCGCCATTTCCTTGGCTTTGTCGGTCGCGTTCTTCATCGCGACCATGCGGGCCGAGTGTTCGGAGGCTTTCGCTTCGAGGAGCGCGTGGAAGACCGCGATGTTCAGTAGTTTCGGAAGGAGCGCGCTCAAAACCTCTTCGGGGCTCGGCTCGATGGTGTAGACCGCCGGCTGTTCATGTTTTTCGCCGGTTTCCGGTGCATATTTCCCTTTTGCCGGCCTGATGTGCTGTACCATCTCCCGCATCATCTCCGCGGTTATCGGCACGATCTGGCGCACGCCCGCCTCCTGCTCGAAGGTCGAGAGAAAATTCTGATACGCGATGACGCACTCGCCGACCTCCCCGGCTTCTTTCCATTCGAGCAGTTTGTCGGTGATCATCCGCGTCTCCCCCTCGGAAACCCCGTCGCTTACGTTTTCGTGCTTGACGCGCACCTCGTAGCCGCGCGAGGCGAAATAGTCCCCGCCGCGGCGGCCCACGGCTATCATGACGACGTCGTTCTTGGCAAGGCGTCGCCTTGCTATCTCGGCTTCGACACTGCGCACGACGGCGCTGTTGAGGGAGCCTGCCAGTCCCTTGTCGCTCGTAATGACGATTATGCAGGTCTTCCCTATCTGCTCCTTCGCGAGCGGGTGCCGCTCGGCGTCCGGCGTCCCTGCGAGACGCTCCAGCACGGAGAGGGCCGCGGCCGCGTACGCACGCCCATTCAAGGCGCGCTCCTGCGATTTCCGCATCTTGACCGCCGAGACGGCTTCCATCGCGTGCGTTACCGTCCCCGTCTTTTTGTAGGAGACTATTTTCGTCTTGATGCTTTTGAGGGAAGCCATGCGATAGTAGTTAGTGGTCAGTAGTCAGTAGTTAGTAGTAAAATGCATCAAGACTACTTTCTACTTTCTACTAACTATTTACTATGAAGAACTCCTTGTGCGCGAGTTTGAACTCGTTCATCGCAATGTCCAGTGTTTTCTTCAGCTCGTCCGACAGTTGGCCGCTCTTCTTTATCTCTGTCAATGTTTTAGAGTATTGTCCGTCGAAGAATCCGGCAAGCTGGGCTTCCACGGCGGTGACCTTCGCCGCCGGCACGTCGGCGAAGAATTTCTGTCCGGCGGCGTAGAGGATCGCGACCTGCAACTCCATCGCGATAGGCGCGCCGTTCTTCTGCTTCAAGACTTCCACCATGCGCTGGCCGCTTGCGATGCGCTCCGCGGTCGCCTTGTCGAGATCTTGCGCGAACTGCATGAACGCTTCGAGTTCGCGGAACTGCGCGAGTTCGAGCTTGAGGCCGCCCGCGACAGCCTTCATCGCCTTCTTCTGCGCGGCGCTCCCCACGCGCGAGACCGAGATGCCGACGTCTATCGCGGGGCGGATGCCCTTGTTGAAAAGCTCCGAGACGAGGAATATCTGCCCGTCGGTGATGGAGATGACGTTGGTCGGGATGTAGCCCGAGACGTCGCCGTCCTGCGTCTCGATGATGGGAAGCGCGGTGAGACTCCCGCCGCCCTTCTCTTTCGATAGGCACGCCGCGCGCTCGAGAAGGCGTGAATGAAGGTAGAAAATGTCGCCCGGGTACGCCTCGCGCCCCGGCGGGCGCCGCAGGAGCAACGAGAGCTGGCGGTATGCCACCGCCTGTTTGGAGAGGTCGTCGTATACGACGACGACGTCCTTGCCTTTGTCCATAAAATACTCGCCGATGGCCGCGCCAGAAAACGGCGCGAGATACTGCAGAGCCGCCGGCGCGGAAGCCGGCGCGTTGACGACGATGGTATATTCGAGCGCGCGCTCCTTGCGCAACTGTTCAACGATGCGCGCGGTCTTCGATTCCTTCTGCCCGATCGCGACGTATATGCAAATAGGCCGCCGCTCTTTCGGCTCGTTGCGCTGGCTGATGATGGTGTCTATCGCGATGGTGGTCTTCCCGGTGCCGCGGTCGCCGATGATGAGCTCGCGCTGGCCGCGCCCGATCGGGATCATCGCGTCGATCGCCTTGATGCCGGTCTGCACGGGCTCCGAGACGGAGCGCCTGTCGATGACGCCGCTCGCCTGCCGCTCGACCGGCATGAGCGTCGTTTTCTTGAACGGGCCCTTTCCGTCCAACGGCTCGCCCAAGGCGTTGACGACGCGCCCCAAAAGCTCCTCGCCCGAAGGCACCGAGAGCACGCGGCCGGTTGATTTGACCGTCATTCCCTCCGAGACGCGGGCCGTGTCGCCGAGGATAGCCGCGCGCACGCCGTCTTCTTCGAGATTCAAAATGACGCCGTAAAGCTCGCCCTGCGCTTCCATGGAACGGGCGAGCGATGCGCCCTTCCCCTCCTCGAAAAGGATTATCTCGCTCATCACCGCCTTCGAAAGGCCGTCTATCGCGACGACGCCGTCGCCGACGGCCGTTACCGCGCCCACATGCTCGCTTTCCGCCGCCGGCGCAAACGTTTCGATCTCTCTGATTATCTTTTCGACGACGAGATTATTCATAGCTATTGAGTTGCCCGATTATATAGTGAAAGTAGATATTTCTTAAAGCTTGCATCGACGAGTCGTTCGCGACCTTCGAGCCTCCAGCCGCCTATCAACGTGCTGTCGAGGCGTACTTCGGCTTCCAGCGCGCTCGAATCCATTGCGCGGAGCGCCTCCTTGGCGGCGCGTTTTGCGCCCGCCTCGTCTTTGGCATGAGCAACGGAGAGTACAACGGCGCGTTTGTCGCTCTCGCGCGCCGCAATGCGCGCGAACGCACGGCCGATCTTGGACAGTAATCTCATGCGCCCGTGCCGTTCGAGGACCCTGCGAAGGTTCGCAACCGCGTCCTTGGGCGTTTTCCCTTTCTCGACTATTCGCCAAAGCGCCTGTGCGTACTGATGTTCCATGTATTTCACTACTGACTACAGACTACTGACTACTTACTGGTTCTCAATATCTTCTCGGCCGCGAGCATCGCCGCCCGCGCTATCTCCCGCTCGCTTTCTTTCAATGCCTGACGCTTCGCTTCTTCGGCGCGCGCGGCGGCGTCTTTCAGCGCGCCTGCGGCCTGCGCTTCCGCGCTCTTCACGATCTCGTCGGCGCGCTCGCCAGCGCGCGCGCGCGCTTCCGCCACGAGCCCTTCGGCCTGCCGCGCCGCTTCCCCCACCATCCCCTCGCCTTCCCTCTTCGCTTCCTCGAGACGGCGCGCGGCGGCTTCCGCCTTGCGCACTCCCTCGGCGACCTTCTCCCTGCGCTCGTCGATGATCTTCAGGACTGGCTTGTAGAGGAAGTACGTCAGAATGGCCAAAAGCAGGCCGAAGTTGAGGGCCTGCACGAGGAGCAGTTTCCAATTGACGCCGAATGTCGCAAATAATTCCTGCATAGCTTCTGTTTATCAAATCACGTGATTTTGGATGCAGTGCGCGAAGAGCGAGGAGGCCGAGCGAGACGTATTGGACAATACGACGAGCGCTGGCCGACGAAGCTCGACAAAGCAATGCGCCAAAATCACGTGTATTTGAGGATGAAGCCGATAACGAGCGCAAATATCGCAAGCGCCTCGCTAAACGCGATACCGACGAACATCAGGGGCTGAATTTGCCCCGAAGCCTCCGGATTGCGCCCGATCGCCTCGAGCGCTTTCGAGGCGACGATGCCCACCCCGATGCCGGGGCCGATCATGCCTAAGCCGACCGCCAAGGCCATGCCGATTATCTTTGCCGCTTCTGCATCCATATGAACTAGTTAGTAGTTAGTAGTGCGTAGTTAGTAGCGACTACAATGTTAATAATTGATAACAGCTATGGCCGCATTCTAGCACGCGTTTTCGGACAATCCGGGATTGACCTGCTTCTGTTTGCGTTATATGGTTGCGGCCGCCAAACGTGCCAGCATTAGCTCATTACAGACTACCGACTACTTTCTACTTTCTACTTACTACCCTAGTGTACTGGTTCCATGATGGCGATCTTGATGAAAAAGAGGGTCAAAATGGCGAATATCGCCGCCTGAATGAAGCCCACGAAAACCTCGAACATCATCAGGGGAACGGGTCCCGCGTACGGTAGAAAATGCGTCGCGACGAGGATGAGTATCTCCCCCGCGATGATGTTGCCGAAGAGACGGAAGGAGAAGGAGATGAGGCGCGCGACTTCGGAAAACAGCTCGATGATTCCCACGATGAATCCGATGAACGAATGGAAATTCAGGAACTTCGAGCCGTATTTGAGAAATCCGAGCACGGCGATGCCGGTGATCTCGGTAACGATGAAGGAAATGGCGGCGAGCGCCAGCGTTACGTTGAGATCGGTGTTGACACTGCGGAAAAGGGGCGCGAACTCTCCATGCGCGAAGAAACCGACACTGCCGACGCCGGGAATGAATTCCAGCCAGTTCGCGACGAGGATGAAAAGAAAGATGGTGAAGACGAGGGGGAAAAATTTGCGCGCCATGTCCCTCCCTCCGAGCGTGTCCGCGACGTAGTCGTAGATGCCGCCTATCATCCACTCGAGAAGCGTCTGGAAGCGGCCCGGGACGAGCTTCAGCCGGCTACCCATTGAAAACGCGAGTATGGCGAGAAGCGCGACGACTATCCAACTCGTAATGAGAGTGTTCGTGATGGGAAGCCCCATCCATTCTCCCAATCTTTCCGCCGAAAGAGCGACGTGAATGCCGTTTTCCATTGGCAGGATTTTAACACAAATCTGGACACTGCCTATCAGAACACCTATAACGCTAGCTTACGCGGCCGCGTAAGCTAGCGTTATACTCGCCCTTTGATGAATTTCCGCACTTCTTGAACAACGCGCAACTCCGCGCCTCGAAAACCATGTTGTACGTTCGGGATGACGCCGTTTTTGAACGCACGACTGCGATTATTCCGCTCAAACCACTGCACGATTTCCTTGGCGGGCCTGTCGCCGAACTCGTCCGCGCCGGCGAAGATGGCGAGCATCGGAACACGGACCGATCTGAAAATGCGCGGCGTCTTCTTCGGCTGTGCGTAGGTGAACATTTCCTCGACGCTCTCCGGCGCGTAGAGAGAAAGGAATCTCTGCGCATCGTCAATATGAGGCCAGATGGATTGCGGCAGGAGCTCGTGTTTTTTGCCGCGGCGCACGAGGGCGCGCGCTACCCTTCTCGCGCGCGCGAGTTTTCCGGCTTTATCGTCTCGAAGCGCAACGGAATAATCACTCAATGGCGCGAGGAGAATTATTCCTCTCACTCCCCTGCCTTTTTTCTTATGCGCCCAGTAGACGGACTTTTGACAGCCCGTGGAATGCCCGACAAGAAAAATATTCTTCGCCCCCTGCCGCCGAGCGAAATTGACGGCTCCCTGAATATCGTCCACACAATCGGTGAAAACTTCCATCCCGCCGCCTGCCCATTTTCTCTTCGATCTGTTCCCGCGGGCGCGGTAAAGTCCGCTAATGCGATCGTGTCCTCGGTTGTTGAATATCAAAACTGCCGTTCCTCCGCGAGCCAGATTGGTAGCCAAGGAGAAAAAAAGGCTTTTCCACAGAGAACTCCCCAGTCCGTGGACGACGACTAGGACCTCCCTCGCTCTCCTTGGCCCGAACCAAAGACCGTTCAATACAATCTTTTTCGGCGTGACGATTTCAACGGCGTAGCTCGGCAACATTCGATTCATAGTTGATCAGGGGTAAGTCCAGTGTGTCTGGCGATTCGCGAGAGCATTCGAGGTCCGATTTCCTCCTTCTCATGAAATGCAAACGTGAAATTTGGAAACCCGGGCTTTGCGAGTATGCGATGCGAACCTCTCTGCCGTTTAATTCTCCAGCCAGAGTGCAAGAGAGCCTTGAGTACGTGCGAGGCTTTAACGGCCCGCCACTCCATATCCGAAAAGACGCGAAACTGGAGTGAACATATTTCCTTCCTCGACTCTATCTGCAAGCGTCCGAAGTGCAACAGCATATACTCGTTGCAACGCCTCGCGCTTGGTAGTACCGTAGGCCATAACACCAGAAAGTTTTGGTACTTCTGCGATCCAGCGCCCGTCCTCCTCTCGGTCAAATTCAACCGTTAGCGAAGATAAAAGAGCCTTGTTTTGTTTAGTCCTTTTTATCATGCGAACACTATATCATAGAATTCAGGAACAGACCCCAGAACTATAATCTTCTTCGGCGTCGTGATGTCGACGACGTAGCACGCTGACATTTCCCGCTTTTGCATTTCTAAACTGTTAACTGTCAACCGTTCGCTGTCAACTGATTTATGTTCCCTCCTGCCAGCTTGCGAGGTATTTCTTCTGCTCCGCGGAAAGCTCGTCTATCTCGATTCCCATCGAGGCGAGTTTGAGCGAGGCGACGGTTTCCTCTATCTCGTCGGAAACGTCGTAGACGCCGGGCGCAAGCTTCTTTTTTTGTTTGACAAGCCACTCGGCCGCAAGAGCCTGCGTGGCAAAACTCATATCCATGACGCTTGACGGGTGTCCTTCCGCCGCGGCGAGGTTGACGAGGCGGCCTTCCGATAGGAGATAGATGCGTTTTTTCCCGACCATGTATTCATCGACGTTGTCGCGGACGCGCTTGGGTTTTCCGGCCAGCTTCTCCAAGTCTTTGATGCTTATCTCCACGTCGAAGTGTCCCGCGTTGCACACGAACGCGCCGTCTTTCATCTTTTTGAAATGTTCGCCGCGGATGACGTTGACGTTGCCCGTCACCGTGCAGAAAAGGTCGCCGAGTGGAGCCGCCTCTGCCATGGGCATCACGCGGAATCCATCCATCGCGGCTTCGAGCGCCTTCACCGCGTCCACCTCCGTGACGATGATGTTGGCGCCCATGCCGCGCGCGCGCATCGCGAGGCCCTTGCCGCACCAGCCGTAACCGGCGATGACGAAGGTGCGCCCGGCGACGAGCATGTCGGTCGCGCGGATGATGGCCTCGAGCGTGCTCTGCCCCGTGCCGTAGCGGTTGTCGAAAAGATTCTTGGTCTTCGCATCATTCACTGCGACCACGGGAATCTTTAGCGCGCCGTCGCGGCTCATCGCGCGGAGGCGTATGACGCCCGTCGTCGTTTCCTCGGTACTGCCGAGCATCTTCGGGAGAAGTTCCGGATGGTCCTTATGAATGGTAGAGACTAAATCCGCCCCGTCGTCCATCGTGATGTCTGGCTTCATCGCGACGACCGCTGTGATGTGCCTGAAAAACGTGTCTCGATCCTCTCCGGATATCGCGTAAACGGGAATATCATGCTCTCCGACGAGTCCCGCCGCCGCTTCGTCTTGCGAGGAGAGCGGGTTGGAAGCGCAAAGCGCGACCTCGGCTCCCCCCTCTTTGAGCGTTATCATCAGGTTGGCCGTCTCCACCGTCACATGCAGGCACGCGCCGACGCGGAGCCCTTTCAGGGGCTTTTCCTTGCGAAAACGCTCGCGTATCTGCAAAAGCACGGGCATGTCCCGCGCCGCCCATTCGATGAGCCGCGCCCCTTCCTTGGCTAACTTCTTGTCCTTAATGTCGTATCGCACGGAGGCAGTATACACTAAAGCGGGCAATTTTCGCCGTACGTGTCGCTGTATCTTTTCCTCAATTCTGCGAGAGTAAATCGGTGATTTTGCGTCCCCTGCTTCTCGACGGCGTACGCGGCGACCGCGCTCGCGAGCTGTGCGCATACGCGAGGAGCCTGTCCTTCGACATAGCCCGCGATAAATCCCGCCCGGTACGCGTCGCCCGCCCCCGTCGGATCGAGAACATTGGAAACGCCGACTGCCCGCACGCGTTCCGCCGCTTCTTTGGTTGTAACGCGCGAACCGCTCTCCCCGAGTGTCACGACAACGATGGGAACACGTTCACAAAGCTCTTTCTCGCTCCATCCCGTCTTTTGAATGATGAGGTCGATCTCGTAGTCATTGCCAAAGAGTCCTGCCGCGCCCTCGATGCCCTTTCGCAAATCATCGGCAGAGAGAATAGGTATCTCCTGCGCCGGATCATAAAAATACGCGAGCCTTTTATCGCGGTAGTGTGCCGGTAGCACACGCATGTCGTCGGGATTTCCCGCGCCAACGATGGCGCATGCCGCCCCCTCTGTTTTGGGGAGCCGGCCGTAGGCGATCTTCCCCGCCCCGAACGAAAACGCCGCGATCTGGTTGTCGGCCTTGTCGGTGATGATGTATGCCGAAGAAGTCAGCTGGCTCGTATCAACGTGTATGGCGTCCGCCGAGATTTTCTTCTCCTCCAGGTACGTTCGATATGCCGAGAAGTCGGAGCCCGCGGTAGAGAGTATCTCCGGCTCGTGCCCGAGAAGCTTCAGATTGTACGCGATGTTGCCGGCCGTCCCTCCGAAGTTTTCCTCGACGCCTTCGACGGCGAAGCTTACGTTGATGGTATGCAGTTTGTGCGCCAAGAAGTGATCGCGGAAATGCCCCGGAAAATCCATGATGCGGTCGTACGCGACCGAGCCGGAGACGAGTACGCGGGACATCCGGCCATTGTATACCATTCCGCGCTCGCCGGTCTCTTCTCCTTCGCCGAGTACCTCGTAGCTTGCTACGAGGGTGAAGGCGAGGAGAACCCTGCGTAGCCTTGGCGAAGCAGGGTCCCCGGCTTCGGAGAATTCCACAGATACCTCGCGGCTTTGCCGCGAGGAGCTTCAATTTTTATATCTTTTTTTTCCAATCCTCGACGACAAGCCGCTGACCGACCTTGCGCACGACGACCTTCTGCCTGTCCTTCCAGCCGAGCGCGCGGACGTATTCGATGGGAATGGTAACGGAGACGGCTTTTCCCCCGCCCGTCCGCGTGAGTTTCCGGATAGTGCGCTCCTCGATCGCTCTTCGACCCATGCTGTCATTATAGCGAATTCTAGAATTAATTCTAGAACTTGTTCTTGAATTCTTTCATGCCATGACCATATCGGGATAAGAACTTCTGGGAAACTCTTGATATGTTGTGTGACCCCGAGGGAATTCGCCCCGCGCCTCTCGGCTCGCCGTCGCTCGCCTCGAGCTGGGCACCGCCTCGCGGCCTCGCGTACTCGCTCGGCAGCGCTCCGGCGATTCGAATTCCGCGCACAGTGCGCAGGCACTGTGCTCTCGACCTCATTCACTTCGTTCATGACCCCGAGGGAATTCGAATCCCTGTTTTCGCCGTGAGAGGGCGACGTCCTGGGCCACTAGACGACGGGGCCGTTGAGTTGCTCGAACAACTCCTTGCGAGCACGAGCGGTCTTCTTTAAAAAAATCCCTCGTTTCCGCGCACTTGTTCTATCATGAAAAGCCTCGGTGCGCACGAGCATCCACGGCCGATACGGTTTTGTTGAGCGAACACCGCCCCTATTATGCTTACGCAAACGTGCTTCAACACTTTCGGCACGACCCGCGCTTCACTACATACCCGCACATACTTGGGTATGTTGGTATGTTCTTAGCCTGTGCCGCTCGACGCGAACGCGGTAATAAACTTAACGAACGTTTGCCCGTACGGAGTAAGCGTATGCTGTACCTGACGACCTGCATATCGCTTGTCGATAAGCCCCGCATGATACAGTCGTCGAATGTGCTCACTTATGGTCTTCTGATTCCCCTTCAGCGACTCGATGATGTCCTCTTGAGCAATCTCTGGACGCCGAGCAATAAGCAACAGTATCTCGATGCGATGATGATTGGCAACACCTTTAAAATGTCGCTCAAGCTTCTTTGCGCTTTTTACTTTTTTCTCGGCCATACGTTAGACACCCGCACATACCCAAGTATGTGCGGGTGTCTGAATTTGTCAATCCTTGGTGAGCCACTCGGGGTCTTGGCGAACGAGAAGCTCTGATGCGCGCTCTGGCTCGGCCATGAGGGCTTCCACCGCGCGCTCCATGCGCATTGATTGCGAGCCTTTCACCAAGACGACATCGCCCTCGCTCAATTTATTTTTTAATTCCTCTCCCGCGCGCCCCGATTCGTTCATCTCGTACTCGCGGATGTTCCCTTCCGGAAGCCCCGCATTGAGCGCCGCCTTCCCTGCCGCGCGCGCGCGGAAGCCGACGGTAATGAGCGTGTCGGCGCACGCCGCGGCGCGCGCGCCGACGTTGCGGTGCGCTTCGGAGGCATACCGCCCCAGTTCAAGCATATCGCCGAGGACGGCGATGCGCTTTCCGCCCGGAGGCACGTTGATGTCCTTCAGGGTGTCGAGCGCGGAGAGCGCCGCCGCCGGGGAGGAGTTGTATGTGTCGTCAATGATGGTCGAGCCGTTCGCGCCGGGAATGATGCGCATCCTCCCCGGCGGCGGCATCCACGCGGAGAGAGCGCGCGCGACCATATCGCTCCCGACGCCGACGGTATAGGCGACGGCGAAGGCCGCGAGCGCGGCGTACGCGCGCGGCCTGCCGAGCGCGCTGCGGATCGAGACCGGGAGCGCCGCTCCCTGATGATCCACGGTGAAGCGGATGCCCGTCGGCTTCTTCTTTTCATACTCCACGGAAAGATGCGCAGCGTGCCAATCGAGCCGTTTGTCCATGCCGTACGTTACGGTCTGTTCCGCGAACTCCGCGCACAGCGCGGCCATATGCGAGTCGTCGCCGTTCAAGACAAGCGTGCCTCCGGGCGCCAGGTATTCGGCAAGGGCGCGCTTCTCGCGCGCGAGCTCCTCGGCGGAGCGGAAGAACTCCACGTGGACGGGGATCTCCGGCACGCCGGTGATAACGGCGATGTCGGGCCGGAGCCAGCGCGCGATTTTCCGGATGTCGCCCGGCCGATCCGCTCCCACTTCGAGCACGAGCCACGCGGGATACCCCGTCTTCCGCGCGGCGAGCCACAATCCCCGGAGAATATTTTCCGCCCACCGCAGAGGATTCCTCCACGCATTCTCAAGACCGAGGATGGTAAGCGGCACGCCGAGCTCGCTGTTGAAGCTCTTCTCGCTCTTGCGCGCGCGGAGCCCTCCGCCCGAAAGCGCGGCGCATATCGCGTCCTTCGCCGCGGTTTTCCCCATACTGCCCGTTATCGCGATTATCTTCGGCCGATAGCGGGAGAGCACGAGCCGCGCCTCACAGATAAGGATCAAGACTATCGCCTTCTTAAGAAAATTCTTCATGTGTTCGTTGTAGACATGGTAAACGTTCTAATCGCCAGGCGTTTAGAACGAATAGAGCGATTATAACGCTCATTGCGTATTACCGATCCGGTGGTATGTCGTAGTAGTTTATCAGGAACTTCGCGATGTCGAGAAATGGGCGCGCGAGCGTGGCCGAGGCGAATTCCGCGCCGTGCGGCTCGACGGCGATGAGAAAGACGATGAATCTCGGATCGTGCGCCGGAAAGTAGCCGAAAAAGGAATGCAGGTATCGGTCGGGATAGTAGCCGCCGCCGCCCGACCGCGCGATCTGCGCCGTGCCCGTTTTCGCCGCGATCGAATAGTGCTCCTGCTTCAGGATGCCGCCGAGGAGCGCCGTGTCGAACACCCTGACGAGCATGTCGCTTACCGTCTGCACGGTCTCGGGTTCGAACACCCGCGGCCCCTGCGGGGGCGGGAGGCCACGCGCGATGCCGCTCTCGAGGCGGATGCCCTTCACGAGGCGCGGGGAAGGCAGGATGCCGCCGTTTGCGAGCGCGCCCAGGCCGCGTATCATTTCCACCGCCGTCATCGCGATTCCCTGCCCGAACGAGGCCGAAGCGTAGTCCACGTCGTACCCGCGATCGATCGCGCCGATGATGCCGCGCGCTTCATTGGGGAGATCGATGCCCGTTTTCTCCCCGAAGCCGAGCGCGTGCAGGTAG
Organism: Candidatus Kaiserbacteria bacterium RIFCSPHIGHO2_01_FULL_58_22; assembly: GCA_001781445.1. GTDB lineage: Bacteria > Patescibacteriota > Minisyncoccia > Phycocordibacterales > UBA2100 > UBA10103. The sequence goes on from MFLB01000039.1 coordinate 28,439, forward strand.
CCGCCAAACACGTTCTGACCCATCCTGTCCGCGATGAAGGAAGCCCCGGTGTTGAGCGACTGGTTCAGCACCTCCTGCATCGAGACGACGCCCCGCGCCTTCCCGTCGTAGTTGCATATCCTCTTGCCGCTCTTTTCGATGCAACCCGTGTCGCGGTACGTCGTTTTCGGCGTGACGACCCCGGCGTCTATGCCCGCGGCGACCGTGAGCGGCTTCATGATGGAGCCCATCTCGTAGACGTTCTCGACGAGCATGTTGGCGAACACGGAAGGATCATTGGCCGTGCTGAAGGTGTTCGGGTCGAATCCGGGCCGCGCGGCCATCCCCACGATCTCTCCCGTGCGCGGGTCCATCACGATCGCCCCCGCCGCTTTCGGCGCGTAGGATTTCATCACCTTCTCGAGCGTCTCCTCGAGGCGCGCCTCGACCTGCGGCTCGATCGAGGTAACGATGCTTCCGCGCGAGCCCTCCGGTTCCGGAGAGAGCGCCTCGCCGAGATTCGTGAAGATCTCCGCGAACGGATTCACGTAGAGGCCGGAGGCTTTCGCGAGCGTGTCCTGGTAGCGGGCTTCGAGCCCGTAGACCCCCACCTTTCTGTCGCCCTTGTATCCCACGAAGCCGATCGCGTGCGCGGCGAGCGCGCCGCCGGGATAGACGCGCCATCGGTCGGGCACGAGAATGACGCCCGGTATCTTCTCCTTGCGTATGCGGAGCGCCGCCTCGTCGCCGAGCCGGAACGCGACCTCCTCGTACGGATCGGCGGCTTTCCCGGCGCTCGCGAGGAAGCGCTCGCGGTCAACGGGGACAAAGCTCCGGAGTTTTTCCAGAACGGCTTCCGGGTCCCGCATCTCCGAGGGAGCGATGGCGAGGCGCCATCCCGACTGCATCACGGCCGCGGCGACGAGCTCGCCCCCCTTCTTCGAGAAAAAAATATCCCCGCGATCCTCGCTGTCGGACGCGGCCGCGACATATTGGCCCTGCGCGCTCCTGCGATGCTCCTCGCCGTGCACGATCTGGACGAAGTACAAGCGCAGTAAGAGAAGCGCGGCGACGCATATGAAGACGGCCGAGAGAATCCTCGCCCGCGAGACGATCGTGGGGGCGCTAGATCTCATTGCTCTCCGGCGCGGCCGTGCCTGCCTGTGCGGGCGCGCCCGCAGACAGGTTGCCGGGCCGATGCAGATAGAGAGCGTCGGAGACGGGCGAAAGGCCGAGGCGCGCGCCGTCTTCGGGGCCGATGTTCTGGGCGGCGGCGAAATACTCGCGTTCGAGGCCCGATACGGCGCTCGTGAGGCTCGCAGTCTGCGCGAGCGCCTCTTTTCTCGCGATGACGTTCAGTATCGTCGCGCCGACGAAATAAACGTAGGCGCACGCGAGCGCGACGACGATTCCCAGAAGCGCGCGGAACAGCACCGGCTCGACCGGATGCTCGGCGGTGAGGGAAAGACCCCTGCGTGCGGAAGCAAAATCGAGCTTCCCCTGAAAGACCGAGGGGGCGTATTTGCTTATTTTTTGTATGCGAGCTCTCATAAAATAGAAGTTGGAAGTTGGAAGTTGGAAGTTGGAAGTTGGAAGTTGGAACCTGACTTCCTTCAATTTTTTTCTAAGCTCCAATCTTTAACTTCTCAATTACACGAAGTTTCGCGCTTCGGGCTCTCGGATTCGCAATGACCTCCTCTCTGCCGGGAACGACGGGTTTCTTGACGAGGCGCTTTCCCTCCCCATCCTTTTCCCACGCCGCGAACATCCGCTTCACGAGCCGATCCTCGAGGCTGTGGAACGAGATCACCGCTATCCGGCCTCCCGGCGCGAGTAGTTTCCACGCCGCCGCGAGGCCCTCCGAAAGCGCTCCGAGTTCGTCGTTGACCGCGATGCGGAGCGCCTGGAACGTGCGCGTCGCCGGGTGGATCCTACCCCCGCGATATCCGCGAGGCGTCGCCTCGCGGATCGTCTCGGCAAGTTCGTGAGAAGTGCGGAAGGGATGTTTATGCCGACGTTCCACGATCGCTCTCGCTATTCGCCGCGCATAACGCTCCTCGCCGAAGCCGAAGATGATGTCCGCAAGCGTTTTCTCGCTCCACGTGTTCACGATGGTCGCGGCGGTAACCGCCTCCGCTCCGGGATGCTTCGCGTACGTCATCAACAGCGGCTCGTCCGCCTTGAACGAAAATCCTCTTCCCGCCTGCGCCCAGCTTGCGGCGGGCAGGCCGGAGTCCAAATTCAACTGATACGAACTCATGCCCAGATCGAAGAGAGCTTTCGTCATCGACTTCACGCCTAAACGCTCGAGCTCGCGTCCTATATTGCGGAAATTTCCGCATACAAGGCGAACCGGCGCGCGAGCATGTGCAAGGACCTTCCGCGTGCGTTGAAGCGCGTCGGAATCCGCATCAAAACCTATGAAGAGCCCGTTTCCTCCGAGGCCCTTCACCAACTTTTCTGCGTGTCCTCCACCGCCAAGCGTTGCGTCTAGGACGACGTCGCCGCGCCGCACGTCGAGCAGGAAAACTACTTCATGTAAAAGAACCGGCGTATGCCCCGACTCGTCTTTAGTCATGGGATCGGTGCTCCGTTTCGGGTGACGGCACCGGGTTGCTGGAGGAGGTAAGTCGCGTGCGCATATTTTTTTGGTCCTCCAGCCACCCCGTGTCATCAAGATGGTTAGTAGTTAGTAGTTAGTAGTTAGTAGTTGGATTTTGCATTTGTATCCACTACGGTCTACGAACTACTTTCTACGTTCTGCCCTACAGTGCTCCGATCTCGCCGAGTTTTTCCGCCAATGCATCGGCCCGTTTCTCGATGCGGGTCTTGTACGCGCGCCAGCGTTCCCTCTCCCACACTTCGATCCGATCCGAGACTCCGGCGAATATCACGTGTTTCTTCAGGCCCGCGAACGCTTTCTGGTGTTCGGGGATGAGTATTCTTCCCGCCCCGTCAACTTCGACTTCGGCCGCGCCCGATAGCATGAATCGCGCGAAGCCACGCGTATCCGCCTGAACGAACGAGAGCGATTGCAGTTTTCCGGCGACGTTCTCCCAGGAGCTACGGGAATAGACGAAGAGGCAGTTGTCGAGCCCCCGCGTCATGACCACTTTCTTCCCGAGAGCCGCTCTAAAGGCCTTCGGGAGGGAGACGCGCTTCTTCTCGTCCAAGCTGTGTTCGTACTCGCCGATAAACATACGTTCTTCTGCACCGTTTCCCACTATTTCCCACTAATAAGGAGTATATACCACTATACACGCCCGCAAGCCAGTTATCCACACTGCTTCGCTCGAGCTTCTGTGAGAGCGTTGCAGTGTGTCCTGCGCAACCTTGGCGAAGCAGGACTCGTCAAATACGCCTTGGAGCTACGCAGTGCAGGCATAATCTGGGACGGGCTAGAAAATAGCCCCAAAATACGGTAATATCAGGCAAATGCTCCGCATCTTCAAAAACGCGACATCAGAAGCGCTCGAAGAGATCGCCGAGGAGATGCGCGTGCGGAAAGCCTCGAAGTTCGTACTGCTCTTCTCGATGGGCTCGCAGTTCGACCACCTCATCGTCCAACAGCTCGCGAAGCTCGGCGTCTTCTGCGTCGTCGCCGATCCCGCGACCGTCAAAGCCGACGACGTCGAAAAAGCGAGACCGGCGGGGGTCATTCTTTCGGGAGGCCCCGCGTCCGTGGAGACGGAGCCGCCGCCTTTTGATGAGAAGATATTCGACCTCGGCATTCCCACGCTCGGCATTTGTCTTGGATTCCAAATGTGGGCGAAACATATCGGAGCAAAGGTGCCGCCGTCCGAGAAACGAGAGTTCGGCATTCATACATTCACACGCACCGGAGACGACCCGCTTTTCGAGGGAGTGGCCGAGCACACGCAGGTGCTACAAAGCCACGGTGACACGATCCTTCCCGGCTCCGAGATCACCGTCCTCGGCACGACGGACAATTCTCCGATCGCCGCCGGACACTATAAACATCTCCGGGGCGTGCAGTTCCATCCGGAAGTCTCGGACACGCTCGAGGGCGCGAAGATGTACGAAAATTTTTGCGTGAAGATATGCGGGATACGCGACCGCTTCCCCGCTCACGATGTCGCGAAGCAAAAGGTGATGGAATTAAAAAAGCTCGTCCTCGGCAAGCGTGTTCTCATCGCGCTCTCCGGCGGCTCCGATTCGTCTGTCGTCGCATATCTCTTAAAAGAAGCGGGTGCCAAACTCAAAGGTATTTACATACGCGGGATAGATCGCCCGGACGACGAGGCGTACGTGAAAAAATATTTCGGGAATGAAGATTGGATAGAGCTTGAAATTGTCGACGCGACGCAGGAATTTCTGAAAGCGCTCAAAGGCAAGTTCTCGATGCGCGAGAAGCGCCTCGCGATGCGCGGCGTGTACAAAGACGTGCTCGAGAAGGAGATAACAAAGTTCAAAGCCGACTATATCGCGCAGGGAACGCTCTACACCGACGTACGCGAGAGCGGCCATGGACATGCGACAGGCGCGCGCGTCGCGGAGATAAAAGTGCATCACAATGTGAAACTCGGATTTTCTGTGCCGGAGATCGCCCCGCTTGAAGATCAGGTCAAGGACTCCGCGCGCGGCATCGGACGCGACATCGGCGTGCCTGAAGATCTACTCGTGCGTCATCCCTTCCCCGGCCCCGGCCTCGTGGTGCGCATCGAGGGAGAAGTAACGGCGGAGAAACTTAAAACCGCGCGCGTCGCAGACGGCATCTTCATCGATGAACTGCGCGCGGCGAAACTGTACGAAACCGTCTGGCAAGCGGGCGCGGTCGTCACCTCCTCGGAGCACGTGGGCACCAAGGGCGACGACGTCGCGCTCGGGCACGTCGTCGCGCTCTGGGCCGTCTGGAGCGTGAACGGCTTCACGGCGCGCTTCGCCAAACTCCCCTACGAATTCCTGGACAGGGTTTCCCGTCGGATAACGAACGAGGTGCGCGAAGTCGGCGCGGTCGTGTATCGCATTTCCGACAAACCCCCCGCCACCATCGAATGGGGCTAATCTACGAGGCGTCGCCTCGTGGGGTTACATGATATAGTTGCGATATGGCGTATAGGCGTGTCCCTTTTCAACTTGATGAGTGGTTCCATTGTTATAACCGAGGCATTGATAAGCGCACGGTATTCGAGTCAGAAGATGACTCAGAGCGTTTTCTTAAGCTGCTCTATCTTGCAAATTCGGAAGCGAATCTTCATCTGGCCGATATTTCAGATAAAACTGACGCTATCATGACGCGCCAACGGAAAGGAGTTCTCGTTTCTATCGGCGCGTACTGTCTGATGCCAAACCACTTTCATTTGCTGCTGAAAGAGGTCGTCGAGGGCGGGATCATAAGATTCATGCAAAAGCTCGGGACCGCCTATGCTATGTATTTCAATACGAAGAATGAGCGATCGGGAAACTTGTTCTTGAAGCCGTTCCGATCGCGACATGTTGGCGATGATCGCTACTTTCAGCGCGTCGTAGATTACATCCACTGCAACCCGGCAGAACGATTCGAGCCGGGATGGAAAAGAGGCACTGTTCGCAACATGAATCGTCTTGAGCGGCAGCTCCGTGACTACCGCTATTCGAGCTTTCCCGACTATGCCCGCGAACGCCGTGCCATCGCCGCAATTTTATCGGACGACGGCTTCAAAGTGTATCGAGATCGCGGACAGCGAAGAATGCTCGACGACGCCCGTGCCTACTACGCGGACATCGACTTGGATGACCGTGGCCTGCACTCCTGACCCGCAAGGCGACGCCTCGTGGGTTTTCACGGAGTGGTACACTTGGCGCAAATGAGTAAACTCTCGTGGACGCTCCTCTTGGTCACATCGATGGCTGGCATCGCAAGTATCTATTCGTGACGATCTGCGCGTGCGCGCACCGATCTCAAGCGGCTACAACAAACGGCGTGACGAGCCTATTAACGGCGACGCGCAATTTTTCGAGCGTACCGTCGGCGCGCGCGTATTCTACGGCGCGCAGAAGAAGGAGTCCCTCTTCATATGCTTCGGGGCGGTTTGCCGTGCGCAATGCTTCAAGCGTTTTTTGCGCGCGGCCGATCGAAGATTCATATCGCGCGCGGTCTCCCGCTTCGGCCGCGACGATGCACCGGAGCACGTCGGCTCCGAGATTGGCGAAGTAGAACCGGGCGTTTTTGCCGCTCATACGAACAAATCCGGCAGTACCCGCTCCAGAATGCCGCGGATGTTGTCTCTAACGCCCGTATCCGTTATCTCCATTTCCCGATTTCCTTGCGCCGGGCGGATGTTGATGAGCGAGACATATTCGACGGCGTCGTCTCCGCGCTTATCGGGATAGAGGTTGAATCCCCAGACGCTCCTCTGCTCTGAACCGTCGGCGATGAGGATGTTGTTCGCATCCACATGCCACTCCCCTCCGAGTGCGATAATTTCGCGCTCGATATCGGCGACTCCTTTCACCATGTCGCGGTACATTTCTTTTGCGAGTTCCCTGACTTCTTCGACGGATATCGGTTCTTTGACGATTTTTATGTTCATGGGAGTATTATAGCCCCTCGACTTCGTTCAGTGCACTACTGATATTCACACATCTCCCTCCACATAGTTCGCAGGTTTGATACCATGGGGACATGAGTACCCCCCACCCCAACCGGGCTCTGTCTGTCCAGGAGCTCGAAGACCGCCGGAAGGCGGCAGGCCGATTATTCGACAAAGGAAAGACGGCGTACTTCGTCGCGAAGCGCTTCGCCGTCTCAACCGCGACCGCGCGCGAATGGAAAGAACGCTGGGCGAGGGGGACGCTCGCGGCACAACCGCAGGGTCCTCACTCGAAACTCACGAAGGCGCAAGAAAAGGAGATCGTTTCCGCGATCCTCGCGGGACCGGAGAAGGCCGGATACCGAACCCAGCTCTGGACGCTCTCGCGCATCACCGAGCTCATCAGAAAGACGCAGGCCGTGTCGTACAAGCCGCGCTCCGCGTGGCATCTCCTCCGACGTCTTGGGTTTTCCTGTCAGCGTCCCGAGCGAAGAGTGAGGTAGCGCGACGAGGAGGCGATCACACGCTGGACAAAGACGGAGTGGCCGAAACTCCGAAAAAGGGGGCGCTCCTTCGCGTGACCTTCTGTTTCCTTGACGAATCGGGGTACTCGGAACGTCCGACAGTCCGAAGCACGTGGGGGAGGAAAGGAGAGACACCCATCATTCGGTCGACCGGATCGTGGAAGAGCATCTCGGCGACCGGCATCATCGCGACCGATGTTGCCCTGAGGCGCGTGCGCGAACTATGCACGTTCAAAAAAGGTTCGGTGCGCAAAGAAGACACCGTGAATACGCTCAAGCATCTTCTGCGACACGTGAAGGGTCGGATCGCGCTCTTTTGGGACGGTCTCGCGCAGCACGGAGCGAGAAGTGTCCGCGAGTACCTCGCCGGACACCGCGACCGCTTCGTCATGGTCGAGCGCTTCCCCGCCTACGCGCCAGAGCTCAATCCCCAGGAGTACCTCTGGTCGTCGTCGAAAACGAAAGACATGGCGAACTACTGCCCGGAGAAGCCGGACGATCTCGCGCAAAAAGCGCGTATGAGCCTCAGGCGCATCCAACGCCGTCCCGACATTCTGCGGGGTGCGCTCAAGAAGTCAGGATTATTTGGAGGAGGGAGTTAAGTGAAGCTCAGTAGATTCGCCTTGGGTGGCTTGCCGAGAGTGAGCCCAAGTTTATCGCGGGCGAATCGAGTGGACCCGAGGGGTTTCGGTCACAGCTCTCGCTTTGCTCGGCCGCGACCCCGCCTCGCCGACAAGCATTCGCTTCGCTCATCTTGTATACCGGCTCCGGCCTTCGAAACCCCTCGTGCCCTACAAAAATATAGTCGCCCATTGCTCCGCAATGTTCTCCTGATTTTTGTGGACCCGAGGGGTTTCGAACCCCTTGCCTCGTCTATGCCATAGACGCGCTCTACCAATTGAGCTACGGGCCCGGAATCTTGCCGAGACAAAAAGATAGTACATTCTTTGCCTCTCTCTGGCTATATCTCTACGATGCATCTCTACGATGCATATCCGAGCATAGTGGTATTATGACGCATGACCATTTATATCGGCGCAAAAGGGGCGATGTCCCCTTTTGTCGAATAGGCGTCATGGATATCGAAGTCGCACAGGCAGGATGGAGGGATTTCCCGGTGCTCTGGAGCTTGCAAAAAAAGATCCTCCGCGAGGCGGAGCACCTGGTCGCGACCGGCGAGGAGCGGAAGGAGCCCTTTGCATACGCGCTCGCAAAAGCCTTCCTGCACCGCAAGCGCGTCCACACGTTCCTCGCGCTGGAGGGAGGAGAGATGGTCGGCTATATCACGCTCGTCTCGGGAAAATTCAAGAAAATAAGGGATACCGTCTACATCGTCGTCGGGGTCCGCGCATCGCACCGCGGGCGCGGCATCGGGACGAAGCTCCTCGCACGCGCGGAAGAGTTCGCGCGCGAGCGCGGGATGCACCGCATGGAACTCGAAGTCTCGGATAAAAACGAGTATGCGATACGGCTGTATGAGCGGCTTGGCTACGCGGCGGAAGGCCGCCGCCGCGAGGCGACCAAGACCTCGGGCGGGTACAACGACATCATCTGGATGGGAAAACTCCTTTCGAATGGCGGAGGACGAGTGTAAACTACCAACTCACCCCGCGTCGTTCAACGGATAGGACGCGAGCTTCCGGAGCTCGTAATGTGGGTTCGATTCCTGCCGCGGGGACCGATTATTCCGTTTCAAAAAGCTC
>MFLB01000040.1 GCA_001781445.1 Candidatus Kaiserbacteria bacterium RIFCSPHIGHO2_01_FULL_58_22
CCTCAAGGAGGCGACCGGCACGACGGAGCGCATCGCCCAGCTTCGCTCGCTCCTCGGGAGCGATTTCGCGATACTCTCCGGCGACGATTCCCTCACGCTCCCGATGATGAGCCTCGGCGCCGACGGCGTCATCAGCGTCGCCTCGAATATCGTTCCGCGCGAAGTGCGCGAGATGGTGCACGCGGCGCTCGGCGGAGATTTCGCGCAGGCGCGCGAGCTGAACGCGCGCCTCGCGCCGCTCTTCAAAGACCTCTTCATCGAAACGAACCCCATCCCCGTGAAAGCCGCGCTCGCGATGATGGGACGCATCCAAGAAACCTATCGTCTTCCTCTCGTGCCGATGGCCGCGGCGAGTCGCGCAAAGCTACAACAGACGCTCACTGCGTTTGGCCTCGGCGTATGAGCACAAAAATAATCATCTGCGGCGCGCGCGGCCGCATGGGGCAACTGCTCGTATCATGCGCGAAAAAAGACGCGGCGCTCGAAATAGCCGGAACCGTGGACTCCGGCGACGATCCGGAAGCGTCCATCGCGGAAGCCGACGTCGTCATCGACTTCACGACGCGTGAAGCGACGCTCCCGCTTGCGAAGATCGCGGCGGCGCGCGGCAAAGCGCTCGTCATCGGCACGACCGGCCATTCGGAAAGCGAACGCGCGGCGATACGCGAGGCGATACAAGGCATCCCGGCGGTCTGGACGTCGAACTTCTCGACCGGCGTGAACATCCTCTTCCACATCACGCGCCTCGTGGGTGAGCTTATGCGGGATGCCGATGTCGCGATATCGGAAACGCATCACGCGAAAAAGAAAGACGCGCCGAGCGGCACGGCAAAGACGCTTCAAGGCATCCTCGAGCGCGTCCTCGGACGAGATGTGCCAGTCGAATCGCTTCGTGTGGGCGACGTCGTCGGCGACCATACCGTTGCATTCAGGACGCCGGACGAGGAACTTTCTCTCACGCACCACGCGATAGAGCGGGCGACCTTCGCGCGCGGCGCCTTGCGCGCCGCGAAATGGGTGGTCGGGCGCGAGCCCGGCATCTACGACATGCAGGACGTCCTCGGACTTAAGAAGTAGTAGAATCCCGGTATGGCGAACATCAATTCGCGCTACGCGGACGTTTCGGAAAACTACATGTTCCGCGACGTCGTGCGCAAAGCCGACGCCTTCGCGAAGGCGAACCCCGGCGTCGAGATCTTCAAGCTCGGGGTGGGCAACACGACCGAGCCGCTTGTCCCGAGCGTAGTCGAGGGATTACGGCACGGCGTCGAAAAATTGGCTTCACGCGAAACGTACACCGGCTACGGCGACGAGCAGGGAGACGCGCGCCTGCGAAAAGCTCTCGCAGAATGGTACGCCTCGCGCGGCGTCTCGGTAGGGCCGGACGAGATCTTCATCAGCGACGGCGCGAAGCCCGATTGCGCCAACATCGCGAGCATCTTTTCCGACGAGAGCGTCGCCGCCGTGCAAGACCCCGTCTATCCCGTGTACCGCGATTCCAACATCATTGCCGGACGCCGCATCGTCTACCTGGACGCGGTGGAGGCAAACGGCTTCGTTCCCGCTCTCCCGAACGAACGCGCGGATCTCCTGTACCTCTGTTCGCCCAACAATCCGACCGGCGCCGCGATGAGCCGCGAGCAATTGAAAGCGTTCGTGGACTACGCGCTCGCGAACCGAAGCGTCGTCATCTTCGACGCGGCGTATGCCGAATACATCCGGGACGGTTCCCTGCCCCGAAGCATCTACGAGATAGCGGGCGCCAGAGAGTGCGCCATCGAGATACAGAGCTTCTCCAAATCGGCCGGCTTCACCGGCGTGCGGTTGGGATGGACCGTCGTCCCGCGGACGCTCACGGCGGAAGACGCGAACGAAGGGACGCTGAACCGCTATTGGAACCGGCGGCAGACGACGATGTTCAACGGCGCATCCAACATCGCGCAGGAAGGCGGCCTCGCCGTACTCTCGCCGGAAGGACAGCGAGAGACGCGCGCGCAGGTGGATCACTACATGGAAAACGCGGCGCTCATCCGCGCTGGACTCGCGAACGCCGGCTTCACGGTCTTCGGCGGCGAGCACGCGCCATACATCTGGCTCAAATGCCCGCGCGGACTGTCCTCATGGGGATTTTTCGACGAACTCTTGGAAAAAGCGCGCGTGGTCGCAACACCCGGCGCGGGGTTCGGGAAAAACGGCGAAGGATACATGCGCGTCTCGGCATTTGGGCATCGAGAAACCATTGAGAAAGCAGTGCGCTCTATCGTTGAGAACATCAAACCATGACCAAAACGCTTCCATTCACCAAAGAGCAGATAGAAACGTTGGCTCGTGAACATCCGACGCCGTTCTATGTGTACGACGAAGCGGGCATTCGCGCGCGAACGCGCGCTCTATCGGAGGCGTTTTCGTGGAACAAAGGCTTTAAACAGCACTTCGCCGTGAAAGCGCTCCCGAACCCTGTAATTCTCGCCGCCATGCGCGAGGAGGGAAGCGGGGCGGATTGCTCTTCCTTGCCCGAACTCTCGCTCGCGGACAAAGCTGGAATAAAAGGAGAAAACATCATGTTCAGCGGGAACGACACGCCTGCGGAAGAATTTATCGAAGCTAAAAAAAGGGGCGCTATCATCAATCTCGACGCGCTCGAGCACCTCGACTACCTCGAGAAACACGCCGGTTTGCCGGAGTTGCTCTGCTTCCGCTATACGCCTATCGGACTCAAGCTTGGCAACGCCATCATCGGCAATCCAAAAGAATCCAAATTCGGCCTCACGCGCGAACAGCTCTTCGAGGGCTACCGCGCCGCGAAAGAAAAAGGGATAAAGCGCTTCGGGCTTCACACGATGCCGGTCTCCAACGAGCTTCGCGTCGAGTACCATCTCGAGGCAGTCCGCGAGCTTTTTACTGTTGCGAAAGAATTGGAGCAGGTCGGCATCACGTTCGAATTCATCAATCTCGGCGGCGGCATCGGCATTCCCTACCGACCCGAAGAGAAAGAATTCGATCTCATGGCATACGCAAATGGAGTGCGGGAGCTCGCGCGGGAAATACTCGGCGATTCTATTCCCTCACTGCACATGGAATGCGGGCGCTACATCACAGGGCCATTCGGCTATCTCGTCTCCCGCGTGCGGCACGTTAAACAGTCGTACAAAAACTACGTCGGCCTCGACGCTAGCATGGCAAACCTCATGCGGCCCGGCATGTATGGCGCGTATCACCACATCACCATACTAGAGAAAGAAAATATGAACGACTTACGAAGTCGTTCATTAGGGACATATGACGTGGTCGGATCGCTGTGCGAGAACAATGACAAATTCGCTATCGATAGACGACTGCCGACTATCGAACCGGGCGACATCGTCGTCATTCACGACGCGGGCGCGCACGCTCACGCCATGGGCTTCAACTACAACGGCAAACTCCGCTCCGCCGAATTCCTTCTTCGCCACGCCGGAGCCTCTGGCGGAGGCGGGTTGCCCGAGCTCAAACTAATCCGCCGCGCCGAGACCGTGGACGACTATTTCGCAACGCTAAAATTCTAGATATGACTCTCCCTCACGCGGCCACGTAAGCAAGCGTCATACATGCTGCCGCATCAGACAACCCCCGAAGGGAGCATTGAGGTGGTTGCCGCCGCAGTGATTCGCTTCAAGACGGAGAACGCGCGGTCGACATCCTCGTCCTTAAAGATGATGCTGAACTCGGTGTCTATTGACATCACTTCGACGAAGCTTATCCCCTCCCACGCGATGGCCTTCAGGAGCGGATAGTAGACGCCCGGCATCTCCACGCACTCGTCGGGAAGGCGCATGGTTATGGCGGAGAGGCCGCCCACGCGCTCGGCGCGCGCGCGTCTCGCGGCGCGCGCCGCGTCCTTCTCGAATTCTTTGCTCACGATGAGGAGCGATCCATAGAGGCCGCGGGAAAAATTGACGAACGCGTCTTTGCGCTTGCGCGCGAGCCGCGAAACTTCGTCGACGACGGAGAACATGTCCTCGGCGTTCGGAAACACGAATTCGACGAGATTGGAACGCACCGTGATATCGCTGATGCGCGGGAGAATGCCGGTCGTCTCCGGCCTTTTCATCGTTTTCTCCAGCCGGTGGAGCGCCATCGAGACCGCCGCCTCGGAGACATCTTCAAGAAGACGCTTTTCGACGAGCGGCTTGATGCGCCGCGCGATCTCCGCGTTGTTGACAATCCCCTCCGCAATCGCCTCGGCATAAAAGGGCGACTGCGCGATAATTGCCTCCACGATACTGCTGATGGTCCTCATGTTGTATATATAACAAATTGTCAAAAAAATCGCAAGAAGACGAAGGACGGTCCTTCGTCTCATGCCCTCTGTTCACTGTTCGCTGTACACTGTACACTGTTCATCATGAATTTGTGGCACGACATACCGCTCGGCGAAAAAGCCCCTGAAGAATTCAATACGGTCATCGAGATACCGCGCGGCTCGCACAATAAGTACGAGATAGACAAGGAGAGCGGCCTCATTAAGCTCGACCGCGTCAACTACTCCGCCGCCACGTACCCGTGCGACTACGGCTTCGCGCCCCGGACGCTGTGGGACGACGGCGACGCGCTCGACGTCATCGTGCTTACGACGAATCCCATCCCCCCCGGCATCCTCGTCTCGGTGCGCCCGGTAGGCCTCATGCAAATGACCGATGATGGAGAATCAGACGACAAGATCATCGCCGTGCCGACCGAGGATATCCGCTTCGATCACGTGCAAAAGCTCGAAGACGTGAACAAGCACACACTTAAGGAGCTCCAGCATTTCTTCGAGCAGAACAAGAGGCTCAAGCACAAGCCGGTCGAGATCGTGGTCCACGGCTTCTCCGGCCGCGCCGACGCCCTGAAAGCCGTCCAGCGCTCCATCGAGACGTACCGGAAAAAGTTCGGAGCATAGCGATATCCCCACTGTTCGCTGTTTGCCATCCGCTGTTCGCTGTCATAATGGCAACATGCCCCCGACGCCCCCACAAGGAAATATCGGCCCGGACCACATGCTCCCCGCGCACAAGCGCTCCGGCGCGGGACCCACCGTCGGTATCGTCATCATCCTCATCCTCCTCGGATTCGGCGCGCTCTACTTTTGGGGCGCGAGCATGAACAGAGAGCAGGAACAGCTCCCCTTCATTCCGGGCGATAGTATTTTCTAGTGGCAAAACGGAACCGAAATGAGTTTAGCATTTTCGCCGGAATTGGTCGAATAATTTCTTCTTTTCTTTCTGCATC
>MFLB01000041.1 GCA_001781445.1 Candidatus Kaiserbacteria bacterium RIFCSPHIGHO2_01_FULL_58_22
GGCCTCATCAAGTACAAGGACGACACCGTCATCCCGGTCGAGAACATGGGCCAGTATCAGCCCGAGCGGCTCATCATCCTCGCGACAGGCGCGCAGGGCGACGAGTTCGCCTCGCTCGCGCGCATCGGCAACAAGACCCACAAGTACATCAGGCTCACGCCCGAAGACACGGTCGTCCTCTCCTCCTCCGTCATTCCGGGGAACGAGCGGGCCGTGCAGAAGCTGAAAGACAATCTCTCGCGCCAGGGCGCGCACATCATCACCTACCACGCGAGCGACGTGCACGCCTCCGGCCACGGCAACAGGGAGGAGGCCGCGTGGATACACCGGCAGATACGGCCGAAGTTCTTCGTCCCCGTGCACGGCTACCACTACATGCTCCGCGTGCACGCGGATCTCGCCATCGAGCAGGGCGTCAGTCCGAATAACGTCGCGATACCCGACAACGGCTCGATCGTCGAGATACAGGGAGGCGGCCAGCGGATCGTGAAATTGCCCGTGAAAGCGCCTTCCGAACTGCGCGTCGTCGAGGGCCACACCGTGAGCGAGCTCTCCGACGTCTTGATGCGCGACCGGAAGGCGCTCGGGCAGGAGGGATTCTGCGTCGTCGTCGCCACGATCGACCGCCGCTCGGGCAGGCTCCACAAATCGCCCGACATCATCTCGCGCGGCTTCGTCTATTTGCGCGACAACAAGGAGCTGATGGACCAGACGCGCCTCATCATCCGCAAATCGGTGGAAGCCTCCCTGCGCAACCCCCGCGCGGCCGATCTCGACGCCGCCCGCGACGACCTCGCGGAGTCGGTCGCCCGCTTCCTTTTGCAGAGAACATTGAAGAGGCCGATAGTCATCCCGGTTATCGTCAGCGTTTAATCATTCCCGCCTGCCCCGTTGGAAGCAAGCTTTCCAATGGGGTCATCGTCTCGGTCTAAGCGATACGCCACGTACCCTTTTGCCCGGCGACAAGGCCGTCGCGCGCGAGCGAAGCGAGCGCTTCTGCCCATTTCTTCCCCTTTCTCCCCTTCGCCCCTTTCATGAGATCGCGGAGAACCTGTCCCCGCACTTGCCGCAAACTCCCTTCGAAGTTTGATTGGCGGACATAGTGCGCGCTTTTGTGATTGTTGCGAATGCCCGTTTTCTTCAGATGCGCGCCGTAGTCCATCAGCGCCCAATGCCACTCCCGCGGGTCTTGAGCCGTAGCGACCTCTCTGGCAACAGTCGCAAGCTCCGCATCACTTATTCCAATGTTCTTAAGAACATCGGAATAGATGTGGTGGATCAGAACCGTTCGGATGTTGGTTTCCAAGAGAGTATCGGGCTCGTTGAAGGCGAACACGCGGATTGCGCGGGCCGTGTAATCCCCTATCCCCGAAAGTGTTCGAAGTGAGTCATAATCGCACGGAACCTTGCCGTCATACTTCTCGACAATCTGTACGGCTGCATCTCGAAGAAATTTCGCACGCCTGTTGTACCCAAGCCCGCTCCAAACCTTGAGTACCTTGGCAAGGGGCGCCCTTGCCAATGCCTGAACGGTCGGGAACTTTTTCAAGAACTCGTTGTACTTCCCGATAACGCGCGGCACTTGCGTCTGCTGAAGCATCACTTCGGAAACGAGGATATGGTACGGATCTTTCGTTTTCCGCCACGGCAGATCGTGCCGTCCGCTCTCCTTCCAATGAAGCTCCTCGCAGCAAGCTGCGAGGTATCTGCGGAATTCTTCGTAGCCGCCAACCCTACTTCGCTAAAGCTACGAAGGGTTCTACTCACGCCTTCATCCCCGCAGCAAGCTGCGGGGTATTCGGCGAAGTAGAATAACCCCACACCAGCGAGCGGAAGGTACGAACCGAAGTGCTCCGCCGCGGCGCGGATGCGCTCGAGGACTGTTTGAGCAAAGCGAGTTTCGCAGAGCGCATCCGCGCCGCGGCGGAGCGCACCCTAAAGCTCATACACGACGTCTTTCCGCTCCACGATGACCTCCCATTTCATCCGCCGAGCATAGCGGTAGAGCTTCATGTTCGGATTGAAGCATATCGGACGCGCGACCATTTCCAAAAACGGGATGTCGGTTTCCGTGTCGCCCACTCCGATCGAGTGCGCAAGCGTGAGGCTCTCCTTCTCCGCGGCGCGTTTTACAATAGCCGCCTTGTTCAGTATGAGATGCTCCTCGAGCACCACTCCGGTAAAACATTCCTGGGGGCCGATCTCATAGACCATCCCATACGCCTTATTGAATCCCATGCGGGGGCAAAATTTATCAAGCACCGTCTTTGGAGAATGCGAAACGGCCAGAAGATAGTAGTCGCGCTCTTTCAGGTCCTTGATGAGGCCGCGCGTGTATCGGTACACGCGCTTCCACTGTTCTTCGACCACCTCCTCGGCCGCGTCCGCGAGCGCGC
This sequence comes from Candidatus Kaiserbacteria bacterium RIFCSPHIGHO2_01_FULL_58_22, assembly GCA_001781445.1. Classification (GTDB taxonomy): domain Bacteria; phylum Patescibacteriota; class Minisyncoccia; order Phycocordibacterales; family UBA2100; genus UBA10103. The sequence goes on from MFLB01000041.1 coordinate 2,397, forward strand.
CGTAGTGCACGCCCTTCAGATGCATGTTGAACGCCTCGACGACCGCGTGAATGTACTCCTGGTAATCGCCTTCTCTATTGAGCCATTTCTCGTAATCACGCTCATATACTTTGCGCGTCTCTTTTGGAAATGCGCCATTTTCTATCAACCTATTTACAAGCTGTATGAGGAGAGAGGAGCGAAATATCGTCCCATCAACGTCAAAGACCGCCACTCGCCTTTTCTTTCGTTCCATCCTCTTATTCTAGCGCCAGGATCAATCTTTTGACATCGTCAATGGTATGCGAGGGAAAATTCGCTATCCGGATCTGCCTCTCCTTGAACTCGCCGTAGCCCGCCCCGACAACGCATCCCGCGCGCGCAAGCCTTTTTCGCACCTCGCTCGAACCTGCGGGCGTTTCGATCGCGAGGGTCGTCGGGGATCTCCACAAAGGGTTCTTTACGAACGGCGAGAAGGCGCCGTGCCGATCGAAAAAATCGTAGAGCAGTTTCGCCTTTTGTTCGGTTTCCTTTCTGATGTTCTCTATGCCGTACGCATGCAGGAGTTTCGAGACTTCGTTGAGGAGATATATCGCGAGAACATTCGGCGTTTCGGGCGTTTGGTTCTTTTGAGCAAACTTCAGCAGTGTCGGGACACTGTGGTAGGTGCCGATGTTCAAGCCCTCTTCTTGAAGCCTTTCGGCCTTCTCGACGCATCGCTCGTTCAGTAGGAGAACGCCCAGTCCGGCGGGCAATCCGAATCCTTTCTGCACGGAGAAAAAAGCGCAATCGATGAGAGAAAAATCCACGTCTGCGTACGGCACTGACGAGACGAGGTCGAGCGCGAAGAGCGCGTCCGGATATCGCTCTTTGAAGCCGTGGATGTCTTTCGCGGACAGCATGACGCCGGTACTCGTGTCGTTCTGGGTGATGCACACCAGTTCTATTCCCTTGGGAAGCTCGATGCCGCGCAGGTCGAAGCCCTCCCCCGCGCTTGCCTCGATCTTTTCCGGCTCCTTCTTCAGTTCGACCGCGGCTGTATAAAAACGCTTTCCGAATGAGCCGTTAACGAGGTGGAAACTTTTTCGTCCGGCGCAATTTTCCAGCACCCGCTCCATGCCTTCGGTTCCGGAGGAAAGGAAAAAGATGTGGAAATCTTCCGGTATGTTCAGCAGTGTTTTGAGAGACCGGATCGTTTCGGCAAAAAGCGATTGGAACTCCGCGCCGCGATGCGAGATCGAGGGAATGTCCTTTTTGAACGCTTCGCGCATCAGCGCCGCGAGCTTGGGATGCGTTTGCGAGGGACCGACGGTGAAAAATGTTTTTTTCATCCCGTTAGAAGCAGGACGCGGAAACGAAATAGATCTCCGCGCTCTGACGTATTATTACTGATAAATCCTGATTGAATATATTCCATATTGCTAAGTCGTCCGCGGCTTCTAACGGGATTCATTAGTAAAGTATCCTGAACTTTATCGTGTGCGGCACTTTCTTCATCGCCTCGATGACCGCTGTGTCGTACTCGGTCCCCACGTCCGTTATCACATAGCCTGTCATCTCGTTCGTTTTCAGGTATTGGCCGAGGATGTTGATATTGTGCGCGGCAAGCACGCCGTTGATGTGCGCGAGCACGCCTGGCATGTTGTGGTGGATGTGGATGAGCCGGTGCGCGTCCTTCAATTCCGGAAGCTGGATGTTGGGCAGATTGACGGAGAGATACGTGTTGCCCGCGTTGACGAAGTCGGTGAGCTTGCCGGAGACGAACGCGCCGATGTTCTCCTGCGCCTCCTCCGTCGAGCCGCCGATGTGCGGCGTGAGGATGACGTTCGGCAGACGCTGGAGCGCGGAGACGAACGGCTCGTCGTTGCCCTTCGGCTCATTGGGGAAGACGTCTATCGCCGACCCCTTCAGTTTTCCGCTTTTGAGCGCTTGCGCGAGCGCCCCGATGTCCACGACGAAGCCCCTGCTCAAGTTGATGAGAAGCGCTCCGTCCTTCATCAGGCCGATCTCGCGCTCCGAGATGAGATTCTTGTTGCGGGGATTCCCGTCCACGTGGAACGTAACGACGTCGCTCTTCTTAAGGACCTCTTCCATCGAGGAACATTTGACGGCGTTCCCTATCGAGAGCTTGTCCACGATATCGTAAAAACACACTTCCATCCCGAGGGCTTCGGCCGCGACCGAGAGCTGGGAGCCGATGTTGCCGTAGCCGATGATGCCGAGCTTTTTTCCGCGCACCTCGAAGCTTCCCTTCGACGATTTGTCCCACGCGCCGTCGTGAAGCTTCACGCTTTTGTCGAACACGCCGCGCATGAGCATGACTATCTCCCCGATCGCGAGCTCGACGACACTGCGAGTGTTGCTGTATGGGGCGTTGAAGACGGCGACGCCCCGCTTCGAGCACTCGTCGAGGTCTATCTGGTTGGTGCCGACGCAAAAGGCGCCGACGGCCAAGAGGCGCTTCGCCCCGGCGAGCGCTTTTTTCGTTATCTCCGTTTTGGAGCGGATGCCGAGCACCGAAACGTCGCGGATTTTCTCCGCAAGCTCGTCTTCGCCGAGGCTTTTCGGAAGAGTTTCTATCTCGTAGCCTTCCCTCCTGAACACCGCGACCGCGTCGGGATGGATGTTCTCCAGGAGGAGCGCCTTGAGCCTGTTTTTCGGAAAGGATACCGCCCCCGGCAAGCCGTTGACGTACAGGAACTCGTCGAACGAGGCCACGACGCGGTCGGCGTGCTTCGTAACGGCGTCACGGGATACGTTCTCGGTGAACGCGAAGAACTTGGACGCCGCGCCGTTCTTCTTTATCTCGTAATCGGTGTAACCGTCGCCCAGAACGAACGTCTCTCCGGCAAGACCGAGCTTCCGTACGGCCTCGGTCTTGCCGCCTTTCGCGGCAAGCGGATTTTCCTTGTCGTATCCCGTGATGTTCCCCGCCCGGTCGAAGGTGAACGTGTTCGCGAGAACATTGCTTTCGGGAATGCCGAAAGATCTGGCGACCGGACCGATGAATTCCCTGAACCCTCCCGAGATGATGTATATGCTCCGCTTATGCTCGGTGAAGAATTTTTTGTTGCGTGCAAAGGAGGGAGTCACATTCTTCTTGAGATGTTTGACCAGAATCTCGATATGTTTCTTGTTCGCTTTGAGAAGCGGGACGCGGCGGCTCAACGATTCTTCGAACGTGATGGCGCCTTCGACTCCTTGCCTCGTGATGTCCCTGATATTCGCGACGATGCCGTCCTTTTCCGGATCGTTTTTGAGCGCTATCGCGGCCAGTTCATCGAGCGCTTCGAGCTTGGTGAACGTGCTGTCAAAATCAATGATGATGTTGGGCATTCCCTTCTCCCGCTTGGTTCCTCCTTTCATCTTCGTATCGTACCAGAGCGCGGGATGAAATGGAAATTTCAAATAGCTTTTTCTGCAAGAAAATGCTATATTTCACAAATAACGGATATGATAAGTCGTATTTTGCCTAAAAACATGAGTATTTCAGACAAGACCTTATGAAAATCTCACTGATATGCGGAGGGCCTTCCCTCGAAAGGGGCATCTCGCTTAACTCCGCTCGGTCGGTTCTCGACCATCTTTCGTCGGAGAGGATAGAAATCGTGCCGTTCTACCTCGACGCGAAAAAAAACGCGTACCGGATCTCGGCGAGAGAGCTGTACAGCAACACTCCCTCGGACTTCGACTTCAAGCTGGAGCGGGCCGGCAAGCCGCTCAACGATCGGCAATTCGCGCGCGAGCTCAAGGAAACGGACATCGTATTCCCCGCCATGCATGGACCATACGGAGAAGACGGCGGAATACAGAGTTTTTTGGAAACACGCGGTATTCCCTTCGTCGGTTCGGGCTCGCGAGCGTGCAAGGCGGCCTTCGACAAGTTCGACGCGAAC
>MFLB01000042.1 GCA_001781445.1 Candidatus Kaiserbacteria bacterium RIFCSPHIGHO2_01_FULL_58_22
TTCCACCACCCTCCTCTCCAACTTCGGCACCGCCTACTTCGGCGGCAGTGCGACCTCCTCCTTCAGCTCGACGGGCGCCCTCACGCTCGCGAGCGCGCTCACGACGGGGAACGGCGGCACCGGCACGACCACCTGGCAGACCAACTCAATTCCGTACTTCGACGGCACGACCCTGACAGAGAGGAACTCCTCGCTGAACTTCGACGGCGTTAAACTTACCGCTTCGTTCGCTTCTTCAACCGCGCTCGCTGTTTCAGGAACGGGCTACTTCGGCACGGCGAGTACGACCGATCTGACCATCTCCGGCGCGCCGTCATCGGTTCCATACACTTCCGCGACCGGCGCAGTTTCCGGCGCCTCGCTCGCCGCTTCTTCAATCTTCGTCACCAACGGCTCGTCTGTCCCGAGCTGGACGACGACGCTTCCGGCCTTCACCTTGGGCGGCGCGGTCACGGGAGGGAGCCAGAACATTACCGGCCTTGGCTCTCTTACAGCATACGCTTCGTCTACAATTGGTGCGGGAGGACAAACAACAGGACTCACCATCTTCGGCGGGGCGACGACGACGGGCGCTCTCGTCGTCCAAGGAAGCGGCACCTCGACAGTCGCAGGCGGACTCACCGCAGGCAACCTCGCCTCATCGGGCTATCTTACCGTCGCCGGTCAGTGCGTGACGGCCGACACCAGATTGCGCCGCAGGCGCAAGGCGCGAAAAGGAGAGGAGGACGAGGCGGACGAGGAGGGCTACATATACGACGAGGTGATGATAAAGAACATCGAGACCGGCGATGACGTGCAATCGCTTGACGAGCGCACAGGCGAAATGGTTTGGAGCCGCGTCGCGGCGCTCGTCGACACCGGAGTGCAGCCGCTCATAAAGATACGGACGCTTTCAGGGAGGGAGATCCGCACCACCGCCGTGCATCCCTACCTCGTGCGCAAGGAGGAATATTTGGAAAAGAAAAAACACGTCCCTCAAAAGCAGTATCGGTTTGAGATCGATCAGTCTATACGATTCGAGGAGTATCAGCGCGATACCGTCATCGCTATCGCCAATGAAGAACGCGCGGTGAGCGTCTTACTCCCACGCAAGGTCAAACGATCGATGCGTGAGGGCTTCGACAAGGAGCGGGACATCAAACGTCTTGCCCCGCAGGCACTCGCCTCTGCGGTGGTATTCGCGATGGAACGGGCCGGCGTCGTGGCACACGAACTGGTTATTGATACGGAGTATTGGCGGCACGAGTCCGCGATTGCGCGGACCATCAATGCGGCATTTCCCGATGTCATCATTTCATTCGGCTCCGTAGGTAAAAAATCGCCCGCGCATCTCGCAGCGTACGGCGTGTACAAAGGCATCAGGAGAGCGAATGTAGTTGTATCCGAGTGGAGTGAGTATAAAACAGAAAACGCCCCTCGGAGGTTTCTGTACACGGACGAAAGCCGTGCGCATCTGCCTCCTACTCGGACGCCTCTGCGTGCTTCCAATGTACGCGCCCGCGATGAATTTGTCAAGAAGGGAATGTGGAGAGCCGCGTCGGAACTGAAAAAAGGCCACCATATTGCAGTCGCATATGGCAATACGCCGGCGTGGGAGCAAATCGTCAAGATAGAACACTTGCCCGAAGAGCGGGTATACGACGTCGAGATAGAAGGCACGCACAACTTCGTCGCGAACGGCATCGTCGCGCACAACACCATCGTCTCCGGCGCCGGCACGTCGACGTTCTCCGGAGGCATCCAGTCAACCGCGCTCAACATCACGTCCACCTCGGCGACTTCTACGGGCGCGAACGGCTGGAACCTCTCTGCGGGGTGCTTTGCGGTAAACGGCACGTGCGTTGGAGGCGGAGGCGGCTCGGGCGACATCACCGCAGTCGGCTCCATGACATCGGGAGATGCGTTTGCAGATTCCGCCGCAGACGACGACTGGCTCGGCCTCGGCGTCTCCGCTGGCCGCATCGAATTTGACGATCTCGCGACTGACGAGGTGAATATATTGGGTGCGAACGTCGGCATCGGTTCAACCACGCCGTGGGGGAAGTTCTCCGTGCAGGGAGACAGCGGACAGACCAACCCCATCTTCCAAGTCGCCTCGTCATCTGTTGGAACCTCCTTCCTCACGATTGCCGGAGATACGGGCAACGTCGGCATCGGGACGACGACGCCATCGTATAAACTCACGGTGAGCGGTAACGTAAACATCGACAATGCCGACCCGTACCTGATCTGGACAGAAAACGATCAGGGCGCGAACGGAAAGATTTGGGATGCATTTGCATCTGCTGGGACTCTCAATTTCCGCACAGTTAACGATGCGTACACAGACGCAACGAATTGGATGACTGTCACCAGAAGCGGTCAGACCGTCAGCAAAGTGGTATTCCCCAATGGCAACATCGGCATCGGGACGACGAGTCCGGTGAGCAAACTGTCGGTGTTGGGTGAAAGTGCCTTTGCAGGGGGTGCGAGTGTTGGTATTGGATACGCAGGGACGGCGGCTCCAACGGGAGGGTTAATAATTCAAGGCAACGTCGGCATCGGGACGACGACGCCAGGCGCCACGTTCGCGGTAGCCGGCGCCGGCTACTTCACCGGCAACATTCAAGCGGACGGCAACGTCAACGTCGCTTCCGGCAAATGCTTCTCGGTCAACGGCGTGTGCATCGGGTATGTGAAGCGACTTGCGGCGATTTATGCGACTTCCACTCCGGGTTCCAACGTCTCGGTCGTCTTCGGCGCGAGCGGCCCCACCTTCTCCGCAGGCACGCTCACCCTCCCCGCAACCACAACCGAAATAGTGGTCGAAACGTGGGGCGGCGGCGGCGGCGGCGGCGGCGCTTTCGATACAGCCAACAACGCCGGTTCCGGCGGCGGCGGCGGCGCGTATGGGAGGAAACTCATTACCGCGCCAAGCGGCACCTACTACTACACCGTCGGCCCGGGTGGCACCGGCGGAGCGGCTCAAGCAGAAGGCGGACTTGCTACCAGCACTTGTTTTGGCGTCAGCAACGCCGCCACCGATTGTAGTCAAAGCGTACTGGTTAAGGGCGTCGGCGGCGGCGCCGGACACACAAATGGCGCCGCCGGCGGGACGGGTGGCGCGGCGAGCCAGAGCACCGGTGATGTTACTATTTCCGGTGGGAACGGCAACATCAACTTTAATATCCAGGCATCTCCGGTGTATAACATCGGCGGTGCCGGTGGCACCGGCGCCCAAGGCGGCTCCGGCGGACAGGGCTCGGCCGGCGCGGGCTCGGCCGGCGGTGCGTTTGGCGGCGGCGGCTCCGGCGGTGGCACCACAAACGGCACCGGATTTGCCGGCGGCGCGGGCGGCGCGGGCGGCATCGTCATCACCGTCTATGCCACCTCCTCGCCGACCGCCGCGGGCAACGACTACGCCGAGATGTTCCCGGTCTCGAATCCTTCGATTGACGCGGGGAATATTGTGGCGGTTGATGTGGGCGAGCCTGTTGCAATGAAACTCGCGACGTCCGCGGAGGATGCGCCGCTCGCTGGCGTCATCTCCACCAACCCTGGCCAGGTGCTCGGCGACATCAATGCCGCCGGCGAACGGCCGGTAGCTCTCGCCGGCCGCGTACCTACAAAGGTCAACTTGGAGAACGGTCCCATCGCTATCGGCGACCGCATCGGGCTCTCCTCGGTGCCGGGCGTGGGCAAAAAAGCGACCATCTTTGAGGACAGTATCGGCGTTGCGATGGAGAGCTACAACGGTTCGGATAGTTCAGTGCGAGGTTCCGTGACGGTATTTCTCAATCTTCAAAGAGGCATCAGCGTCGGTCAGATCGGTGCGGAGCTTTTGGCAGATCACGCAACCTCGACGAGCGGCTTCGACTTCGTCGGCACTCTCCTCGACACGCTCGGCAAGCGCCTCGGTCTATCCGCTGTAGCGACCTCGACCACGGACATGGCGTCAACATCAGCCGTCTCCGCGGTCTCTACTCCAGCCATGAGCGGGGTAGACGGTTTCTTCTCCGCACTCTTCGCGCGGCTGACGCAGTGGCTTGCGGACGCGGCGAACGGGATAGGGGAGGTGTTCGCCCGCGTCTTCAATGCGAGCGAGAAGATATGCGTGGACGGGGAGTGCCTCACCGCGGAAGATATTCGTAATCTGAAGCAGATTGCGGGCATAGCCGTCAGCCGGCGGCCCGCGGCAGATCCAGGCTCCGGGTCGGCTACAAGCTCCGGGCTGAAGGCTGAAGGCTCTGATACTGACGCTCCGGTCATAGAAATGTACGGCGAGCCAGAGGTGAGCGTGTCCGTCGGTGCCTCCTACGTCGACCGGGGAGCCGCCATCGCGGGGTCCGAGGAAGACCGGCTTCTGCGGCTCATCACGACGGTGGACGGCGAGGAGGTCGAGGTTGTTTCCATAGACACCTCCGCGCCGGGCGAGCGCGTCGTCCGCTACCGCGCGACCGACCAAGCGGGGAACAAGGGAGAGGCGATGCGGACAGTCAACATCAACGATATCGGGAGTTCCGATCTCCCGACATCCGAGCCGATGCCTTCTCCGGAACCATCGGCTCCCGAACCGGCTCCAGAGCCCGTAGCCGCCTCCGCCGTCGGCGGGACAGAGTCCGCCTCTGGCGAGACACAGCCCGCTGAAAGCTCCGGCGAGCCACAGCCAGAGCCTGCGCCAGCACCTGCACCCGAACCCGTTTCTGAACCGACTCCGACCGCAGAGACTCCTGTCTCTGATAGCGCAGGCGGGGAATAGCGGGATGTGGTATAACTTCACCATGAAGAATCCGCGATACGCAGAGCAGGTGAAAGAAATCGTTGAAAAGTTCGACCCCTACGGCTCGAACCGCTATTTTCTCTTTGGCTCTTCCGTTCGGAAAGAGAAATTCCACGACATCGACCTTGGGGTTGTCGGCAATCGGTCTTCGCGAAAGAAACTGTCGGAGTTGCGGGATCGCTTCTATGATTCCGGCATCCCATACAAGGTTGATGTTGTCGATTTTGACGATGCGGACGCTGATTTCAGAGAATACGTCCTGCACAACGAGCCAGTCGTATGGATACGATAGCGCAGCGTACCGCGACGCGATTTGCAAGAGCGATTGCCGCTCTTGAGAACGCCCTCAAACTCGGAGAATTGCCGGAACACGCGGAGCGCGACGCCGCCCTCCTCCGCTTTGAACTGGCCGCGGAGTTGATGCCGAAAGTTCTACAGCGTATTTTAAGCGAGCGCGGCGCGAACGTAACTCTGCCAAAAGATGTCGTACGCGCCGCGCGCGGCGCCGGAGTCGTCGACGAGGGGGAGGCATCCGTCTTGCTCGAGATCATAGACGACCGAAATAGAATGGTTCATGACTACAGTGAGGAGTATGCGCTCGAACTTTTGCAAAGAGTAAAAGGAAAGTATGCCCCCGTGTTTCGGGCATTGGCCGATAAATCTACTGAAGGAGCCGCCCCTTCGGATTCAACATCTTCGACAAGCTCAGGGCAAGCAAGCTCACCGCAAGCCATCCTTTGATCCCATTACTCCCTTTTAATCCCTTTATGTCCCTTCGAGTCTCCAGCGACCCGTACGGATACAAAAAACTGCTCGTCTACTCCAAGGCGGAAGAACTGCAACGCGCGTGCGCGGCATTTACCGCTGGATTTCCGAGGCAGAAGACTCTCGTAGCTCTCGCCGACCAAATGGATAGATCAGCTCGTTCAGTCAAACAGAATATCGTCGAAGGCTGGAAGCGGAATTCGACGCGAGAGTACTATGACTTCCTCGGTTTCTCCATCGGGGCGAACGCGGAACTGGAAGAAGATTGCGACGACATCATCAAGGGGATCTATCCCAGTCTAAGGGGAGAAATGGGAGAAAAGGGCTGGACGCTTGAGCGCGTCCAGAAAGAACCCTTTTATCCCCTTGATGCCCGTTTGCCCCCTTTAATCCAGCTGAAGCTCCGCGGCAAGGAACTCAACTTCCTCCTCACCAAGCTCCAAGATTCCTTGGAGGGCAAAATGTCTGCGGAGCATGGATTGTCTCTCGCCGATAAATTGAACCGCGCCGCGCGGACGGAGCACGAAAGGGACGAATGGCTCCGTAAAGAAAGGGAGAAATGGGAAGAAAAGGGGGAAAAGGGAAAAATGGGAGAAAGGGGCTGATATACTGGGTTCCATGATAAAAATCGCCATCAACGGGTTCGGGAGGATCGGAAGGGGATTCACGCGCGCCGTGATAGAAAGGGGGAAAATGGGAGGAACGGGGGAAATAGAGCTCGTCGCCATCAACGATCTCGCTCCGGCGGACAATCTCGCGTACCTTTTGAAATACGACACGGTGTACGGCCGCGCGGCGTTTCCGATCGCGTCGGAAGGAAGCGCGCTTGTAATCGACGGCAAAAAAATCCCTATCCTCGCGGAGAAGGATCCTTTGAAACTGCCGTGGAAGGACATGCGCGTGGACGTCGTCGTCGAGTCCACGGGGCATTTCACGACCGGGGAGAAGGCGAAAGCCCATCTCGATGCGGGAGCGAAGCGGGTCGTCATCTCCGCTCCCGGTAAAGGGGAAGGAGTGGAAACGATACTGATCGGCGCGAATGAGGAGAAATTCGGGACTTGCGACATCACCTCGAACGCCTCGTGCACGACCAACGCCGCTTCGCCTATCATCGGCATCCTAGACGAAGCGCTCGGCATCGAGCGCGCGCTTTTGAACACCGTACACGCGTACACAGCGACGCAGGCCATCGTCGACGGCGTCGCTCCGGACGACTTCCGCCGCGGCCGCGCGGGCGCCGCAAACATCGTGCCCTCGTCGACCGGCGCGGCGAAGGCGACGACGCTCGCGTTCGCGGGCCTCAAGGGAAAATTCGACGGCATCGCCGTGCGCGTGCCGGTCGCGTCCGGCTCCCTCGTAGACATCACATTCGTTTCCAAAAAGCCGACCAATGCGGAAGAAGTGAACGGCCTCCTGAAGAATGCCGCGGCGAGCGAGCGATGGAAGCGAGTGTTCGCGGTTTCGGAGGAGCCGCTCGTCTCGTCCGATATTCTCGGTTTGCCCTATGGCGCTATTGCCGACCTCGCGATGACACGTGTCGCCGACGGGACGCTCGTGAAAGTGCTCGCGTGGTATGACAACGAGATGGGGTATGTGCACACCTTGATTGAGCACGTCCTCGAAGTGGGAAAGCGCCTATAAACCATGCGCGTCTATCTGGCTGCTGATCATGGTGGATTCAATCTCAAGGAGGCTTTGAAGGCGCATCTCTTGACTCAAGGGCATGAGGTTATTGATGAAGGCGCAGACACGCTCGATCCGGCGGACGACTACCCCGATTTCATGTATCCAGCCGCACAAAAGGTAGCCGCGGACATGGATTCGCGAGGGATTTTTTTCTGCCGTTCGGGGGCAGGTGCGGCAATAGTCGCTAACAAGGTAAAAGGTGTCCGTGCTGTGGTCGCCCGTTCGGTAGAGGATGCGACGCATGCTCGGGAGCACAACGACGCGAATGTCGTCGCCCTTTCGAGCGATTCCCTGACGGCCGAGCAGGCGCGGGACATCGTCTCGGCGTTCCTCTCGACCCCTTTTAGCGGCGAAGACCGGCACCTCCGCCGCTTGAAAAAGCTCATCAAGATAGAACAAGGGGCATGAACGCCGAATCGGTCGAAATACTCCCCACGTGCGTGCCGCAGGGCGCCGCTGATCTCGCGGCGTGCGCCCGCGCGATACGGCCTTTTTCCTCGGAGATACACATAGACATAACGGACGGCATCTTCGCGCCTTCGCTCACGTGGCCCTATGCGAAACAGGGTGAGTTCGGCGACTTCGACCTTTCGGGCGCGGCGGAGCTTGTGAAGGAAGTCCACCTCATGGTGGAGGAACCGCGGAAGATCGGGATACAGTTCGCGAAAGCCGGCGCGTTCCGCATCCTCGGCCACGTCGAAGCGTTCCAGTCCGAGGAAGATGCGCACGGCGCACTCGATGCATGGAAGCGAAGCGGCGCGCGCGAAGTGGGCCTCGGCATTCTCATGGATACGCCCCTCGAGGTGCTGGAGCACCACCTGCTCATCGTGGACGTCGTGCACATGATGTCGATCGCCCGCATCGGAACGCAAGGCATCCCCTTCGATCCCCGCTCGATCGAGCGCATCGCGGAATTCCACGAGCGGCATCCGGAGATTCTCATCAGCGTTGACGGAGGGGTCGCAGGATCGAACATCGCCGACCTGGTTCGGGCGGGCGCTCGGCGCTTCGGCGTGGGGAGCGCTATCGCGAAAGCGGCGGATCCGCGGAAGGCATTCCACGCGCTCCAGACCCTCGCTGAAAACGCAACCCTGTAGTACCATCTGTTTTTGGCACAGGTATGGCGACGATGTTACTCATTCACGGCCCAAACCTTAACCTTCTCGGGAAGCGCGACGCGGCGCACTACGGCACGGCGACGCTCGCGGATATCGAAGCGCTCGTCGCGACGGAAGCGAAGAAAGCCGGGCTCGATGTCAAAGCCTTCCAATCCAACCACGAGGGCGCGCTCATAGACTTCATTCAGAAGGAATCCGCGAGCGCGTCCGGCATCATCATCAATCCAGGCGCGCTCACGCACGGGAGCTACGCCCTGCACGACGCGCTCGTCGACACAAAGCTCCCCGCCGTCGAGGTGCATCTTTCCGACGTCAGCTCACGCGAGGAGTGGCGCAAAGTATCGGTGACGGCTCCCGCCTGCGTCGGTGTTATTTCCGGCAAGAAAGAAGCTGGATATATTGAGGCAGTACAGAAGCTTGCTCGGCAATTGAAAGAGTCATGATCACGCCTGCGACAAAATTAACCGCGGTCCTTGGAGATCCGGTTACCCACAGCCTTTCTCCGCTTTTGCACAACGCGATCTATGAAAAAGAAGGAGTGGATGCCGTGTATCTTGCTTTCGGCAATCCTGAGGTCGAGCCGCTTATCGCAGCAATGCGTGCGCTTCCGATCCACCACGCGGCGGTGACGATGCCCCACAAGCAGACAATCATGCCGTTTCTCGATACGATTGATGAGGAAGCGCGGGCAATCGGAGCCGTTAACACCGTGATCAATCGTGACGGGAAATTACATGGCTACAATACCGATGTCGTCGGTGTCGCAAAAGCGCTTGAAGCAGTGCCGCTGAAGGGAACGAACGCGCTCGTTATCGGAGCAGGGGGTGCAGCGCGCACGGTCGTCTACCACCTTTCCCGCGAAGGTGCGAATGTATTCGTTCACAACCGGGAGGAAAAGCAGGCGAGAGAGCTGTGTGATGTATTCGGATGCACGGTCATCGGTGAAAGCGAGATCGCGAAAAGAGAGTACGGTCTCATCGTGAATGCGACTCCCATCGGCATGAGGCCCGACGTGGATTCTATGCCGGTCGCTGCAGAGATGTTGCATGCAGGCATTGCCGTCTTCGATCTCGTGTACTCCCCGCTCGAGACGAAACTGCTACGAACTGCAAAAGAAAAAGGCGCAAAACCCACCTCCGGCCTCATCATGTTCCTCGCGCAGGGCCTCGAGCAGGAGCGCTTGTGGCTCGGACGGGACATCGAACAGACCCCATACGAAAAACTCCTCGAGGAACACATCCGAATGCGCGACTCATAACGTCCCAATTTTCTTGATTAAACAGCGTTTTTTGCGTACTGTGCGTCCATGGACCTGAATTACACGGTCATAAAAAAACTGCCTCCTATCGAGGAGATCATCGCGCGCTACCCGCTCTCCAAAGAGGCGGAAGCGCGGATTGAGAAGGATCGCTCCGAAGTGCACGACATCATCGCCGGTCGCGATGATCGGCTTTTGCTCGTTGTCGGCCCATGCTCTGCGTGGCCCGCCGCGGCGGCGCTCGAATACGCAAAGCGCCTGAAAAAACTCTCGGATGCTGTTCACAAAAAGATAAAGATAGTCATGCGCGTGTACATACAGAAGCCGCGCACCATCAAAGGATGGCTCGGACCGGTGAATCAGCCCGATCCTTACAAGGTGCCGGACATCGCCGAGGGCGCCGCCTACTGCCGGGAGATGATGGTGAAGGTCGTCGAGCTCGGCGTCCCGATAGCCGACGAGGCTGTGTTCACGCACAACGCGAAAGGGTTCGCGGAACTTCTCTCGTGGATGGCGATCGGCGCCCGCTCGGTGGAGGATCAGGAACATCGCATCTTCGCTTCCGGCTCATATTGCGCGGTCGGCATGAAGAACAGCACGACGGGAAACATCGAGGTAGCCGTGCACGGCATCGTCGCGGCCCAGCACAAGCATCACGCCGTCTACGACGGCAACCAAGTGGAGACGAATGGCAACCCGTACGCGCACCTCGTCTTGCGCGGCGGGGAGACGGGCCCCAACTACGGCGTGGACGATCTCATGCGCGCCGACGCGCTTTTCAGGAAGCACAAGGTCAAGAATCCGGCCGTTCTAGTCGACGCGAGCCACGACAATTCCAAGGTGGACGGCGCGAAAAGCACGGCACAGCAGGCAATGGTGGTAAAGGAAGTCCTCGCGGTGCGCGGCGTCAATCCGGAGATCCGTAAGCTCGTGAAGGGCTTCATGGTCGAGAGTTTCCTCAAAGAGGGAAGTCAAAAAATCGAATCGCTCACGCGCGAGAGCATTGACCGCGAAGGTCTTTCCGTTACCGATCCATGTCTAGGCTGGGATTCGACGGAGAAATTGATCCGTGAGATAGCGAAGACATCATGAGTGCTGAAGCCTTTTTTGCGCAGACGAAAGAGGGCAACTATCCCATCACGGTTGGAGTGGGCTTGGAAAAAGAACTGGTCGTTGCGGTTAAAGAAACTGATGCTGTACGCGTTGCAGTCATCGCTGACCAAACGGTCGGCCTGAAATGGGGCCCTTCTGTGCTCGCCACTCTTGCGAATGCGGGAATTACAGCCGAACTTTTCACCTTTCCCGCAGGTGAGAAGTACAAGACACAGGAAACGGTCACGAATTTCCAGAATCAACTCCTAAGAAAGCGATTTGGTAGAGATACGCTCATACTCGCACTCGGAGGAGGCGTTGTGGGCGACGTCGCCGGCTACGTTGCAGCAACATTTTTGCGAGGAGTACCGTTCATACAAATGCCAACAACCCTGCTTGCGATGGTGGATAGTTCTATCGGCGGAAAAGTTGGCGTAGACACCGAATATGGCAAGAACACTATCGGCGCGTTCTGGCAGCCACAAGCTGTGATCGCCGATATCGCGTTTCTGAAGGGATTGCCTAAAAGGGAGTTCGTGAGCGGCCTTCTCGAAGCGGTCAAATCCTTTTTCACCGCCGACAAGGAAGCGCTCGCGCTCGTCGACGCGCTCGACCTCGACGATCCGCTTTCGACGGAGAAAGAACTGCAGGACGCCGTCGTCCGCGCCGCCAAGTTTAAGGCGGGCGTCGTCGCGCGCGACGAGCGCGAAGAGAACGAGCGCCGAATCCTGAACTTCGGGCACACCGTGGGGCACGCGATAGAGCTCCTTTCGGGATACGCGATGCCGCACGGCTTCGCGGTCGGCTATGGCATGCTCGTCGAGACGAAGATAGCGGAAGACCTCGGCATACTCTCTCCGGAAGATCGCGCCGTCGTTGCGAAGTACCTTGTGCGCTTCGGCATCGCGCCGGAGGGCCTGAAAGAGTTCGGCGCCGACGACGTGCTCGAGACAATGAAAGGCGACAAAAAGACGCGCGGCGGAGCCATCCATTGCGTTCTGTTGAGCGGCATCGGCTCCGTTTCGACCGAGGGCGGGCAGTTTGCGCACCCCGTCGCGGAAGACGTTATCCGCAAAGCATATCGATCCTTGTTACCGGCCTAATCGGGTATACTGGCGGGATGCAGGCGGTGCAGATACACAACGGGACGTTCCTCGTTCTCGAGCGCGGCGAGGAGTTCTTTTCGTCCGTTTCTCGCTACTGCGAAGAGCACCAGATACACTGGGCGCAATTTCAGGCCATCGGCGCCGTGGAGGACGTGGAGATCGGCTACTACGATCTCCCGACGCGCGAGTATGTCTTCCGCGCGGAAGAGGGGCCACTCGAGGTCGCGAGCATGGACGGCAACGTTGCCGAATTGAACGGGCTACCGGTGCTCCACGCGCACGCCGTGCTCTCGCGCTGTGACGAGACCTTGGAGTGCATCGGCGGGCACCTGCGAAGAGCGATCGTTGCCGTAACCCTCGAAGTCGCGATGTGGGAGATAACCCAGCCTCTGATCCGCCGGTTCGACGACGATATCGGCCTCAACCTCATCACTGTTGCAGTATGACTCAACTGACAGTTGACAGTTTACAGTTGACAGCAAATTTCATTTCCGACTCTGTAAACTGTTTACTGTAAACTGTAAACTTCAGGCCATGGCTATCACTGATCAGGAGATAAAGCAGATTGAGGCGAAGGCGTACGACATCCGACGCACCATAATCGAGATGCTCGCCGAGGCGAGATCCGGCCACACCGCCGGGCCTCTCGGCATGGCCGATATTTTTGCGGCGCTCTATTTCCATGTGCTGAAGCACGATCCGAAAAATCCCGATTGGGAGGAGCGCGACCGCCTCATTCTCTCCAACGGGCACATTTGCCCGGTGCGCTACGCGGCGATGGCGCACGCGGGATACTTTTCCGTTGAAGAATGCTTGACGCTTCGCAAGTTCGGCTCGCGCCTGCAGGGGCATCCGGAGCGAGACATGCTCCCCGGCGTCGAGACGACCTCCGGACCGCTTGGAAGCGGTATTTCGCAGGCTGCGGGGTACGCATACGCGGCTCGCATGGACGGGAGGAAATTCCACGTCTACTGCGCCACCTCCGACGGCGAGCATGAGGAAGGGAATACATGGGAGGGCGCGATGTTTGCGGGGAAGTATCGTCTCACCAACCTTACGGCCATCATGGATCGCAACAACATTCAGATAGACGGCGATACGGAAGACGTGATGCCGCTCGAGCCTCTGGCCGACAAGTACCGCGCGTTCAACTGGCACGTTATCGAGATAGACGGACACAACATAACGCAGTTCATAGCGGCCTGCGACGAAGCCAAATCCATCCGCGAAAAGCCGACGATGATACTCGCGCACACGACGCCGGGGAAGGGCGTTCCCTCGATCGAGAACGATTATCGCTGGCACGGCGCGCCGCCCGGCAAGGGCCCGACCGACAAAATCCCCGCCGACAAGCAGAAAGAAACGTTCTTGCAAGAACTAGAGGCAAACAAACCATGATAAACCCGGAAGCAAAACTTGTAGCAAATATTTTTGAGAAGCCCGACATGGCTTCCACCCGCGAGGGTTTCGGCAAGGGTGTCGTTGAGGCGGGAAAGGCGGATGAACGCGTCGTCGTGCTGACGGCCGACCTCGCTGAATCCACGAATGCGCATCATTTCCAGAAGGCATTTCCCGAGCGCTTCGTTCAAATGGGCGTCGCCGAGCAAAATCTCGCGACGGTGGCGGCGGGGATGGCGAATTACGGGAAGGTACCGTTCATCACTTCCTACGCGGCATTCAATCCGGGGAGGAATTGGGAGCAGATTCGCACCACCATCGCCTTGAACGACGTGCCCGTCGTCGTCAACGGCATGCATGCCGGCGTTTCCGTCGGCCCCGACGGGGCGACGCACCAGGCGCTCGAAGACATCGCGATGATGCGCGCGCTTCCCAATATGACGGTCATTTCCGCGTGCGACTCGGAAGAGGGACGAAAAGCGACGCTCGCCGCGGCGAAGCGAGGAAAGCCGGTGTACATGCGCTGGGGGCGCGAGAAATCTCCCGTGATGACGACGGCTGATACGCCTTTTGCAATCGGCAAGGCGATCGAATTCTGGAGAGGGAAAGATCCGAAAGTGGCCATCTTCGGAACGGGATCTCTTGTTCACAACGCGCTCCTTACCGCGCGCGAGCTCGAAAAGGAAAATATCGGCGTTGTCGTCGCGAACGTCCATACCATCAAGCCGCTCGATAACGAGAAAATACTTTCGCTCGCGCGCGAATGCGGCGCGGTCGTTTCTGTCGAAGAACACCAAGTGCACGGCGGCCTCGGCGGCGCGATAGCGGAATTGCTCGCGGAGAAAGCGCCGACGCCGATGGAGTTCGTCGGCATGCACGATAAATTCGGCCAGTCGGGGACCGGCGCGGAGCTCATCGAACACTACGGTATGGGAGTAAAAAGCATCATCGAGGCGGCGAAGAAAGTCGTAGCGCGCGGACATACATAAATGGGACTTGACCGAAAAAGGAGCCGGCGAGACTTTTTGCGCAATGCGCTGGCTTTTGCCGCGATAGGAACTCTTGCGGCAGGCGAGCTACAATATTCCTCGACTGCAGGCAAGCGCGAGGTTGAGGCGCTGCGAGCTAAGGATGGCGCCCCCATCGACCGTTCGTTCCTCCAGCC
Organism: Candidatus Kaiserbacteria bacterium RIFCSPHIGHO2_01_FULL_58_22; assembly: GCA_001781445.1. Classification (GTDB taxonomy): domain Bacteria; phylum Patescibacteriota; class Minisyncoccia; order Phycocordibacterales; family UBA2100; genus UBA10103. The sequence goes on from MFLB01000042.1 coordinate 14,348, forward strand.
TAACGACAAGCCGGAACCCTACGATACGAGCGACCTCGAAGGCCGAAAGTTCGGCTTTCCCGTCGGTCCCTATTACATCGGCGCGAGCGGAGGGCTCGGTAGGACGACTCTCATCAGTTTTCCCAACAACTTGCGCCGCATGTGGGGAAAGAAATTGAGCCGGATGGAGCCAATGTCGGACGTGAAGCGCGATGTCGTCGTGAAGACGGTCGAGCGGATCGTTACCTCATACGCGCCCGAATCGGCGAACCGGATGTCCCTTGATCAGTATCGTCTGCGGATCGAAGGAGCGATCGCCGAAGCACAAAGTCTCACGGACTGGAATAGGATACAAAAGCATTTCGGCTTCAATGACGCCGACATTTCGTTCATGCGGCGCGCCGCAGACGCGCTGGACGCGAAGACCCTGCTCTCGATCGCGCTCACGGAACTCATGACGGACGAGAGCGGCAGTCTCAACAAAACAGTCCTCGACTTTCTTCTGCAAAACGCCGGAAGCGGCTACGTCGAGCGCCTGCCCGCATTCGACAAACACTACTCGCACGGTCCTTACCAAATGACGAAATTCGCGATCGGAGAAGGAAAGCGCGATGCGGCCGCGTCGCTCATGAACAAGCTCCTGAAGAGGCCGGTCCTTCCTCCCAACGTGGGTTCTCTGGAAGGCGATCAACATCACAGCGCCGCATATCTCACGGGTCTCTACAACCTCGCGCTCCTTGTTTCAAGCATGAAGGAAAACGGCACTACCGCCTTTTACAGGCATACGGGGGATGCGCACGCCGCGCTTCCCCTCTATACAGCCGCGGCGCACCATCGGCCAGCGGATGCGCGCGTGGCACTCAATGCGCTCGCACGAGAGGCGATGCAAGGCCGCAGAAGGGGTGCTTCCCCGGCATATGAAGACTATTGTTCCTCTCGTATACGCGGATACGTTCAACGAATGAAGATGAATATGGCGGCGCTCTGAATCCGCAAATGGCTCATCAAAGGTGAGCCGTTTGCCATGGCTCTGCGGGAGCGTTTTTAGAGTTCGATCGCTTTGAAATCCGCGGGACGCTTCGCGTACCACGCCTCGATCTCGGCGCGGGTGAGGAGTTTCGTTTGCGCGCCGATGCCTTGCACGACGGACGCCGCGTTGATGAGGCCGCGCAGGAGAGCCTCGTGCGGCGGAAGCCCGAGCGCGATGAAGGCGGTCGTCGTCGAGGCGGTCGCATCACCCGCCCCCGTGCGGTTTTTAGGAGGAGCTGGATCCGGATACATTGGCATGTGCCGCGCGCCGTTCCCATCCAAGATGTTGGAGCCTTCGGGCCCGTCGGTCACGACGACGATCTTCGGCCCGAGCGCGCGGAGTCCCTCCATCAATTTCCTCGCGTCGCTCTCTTTCGTCTTGAGGATTATCTGCGCCTCCTCTTTATTGCAAAAGAAAAGCTCCGTGACCGCGTAGACGTCTTTCAGCGCTTCGGCGCCAAGCTTGATCTGGAACGTGCCGGGCTGGAAGACAAGCTTGGTTTCGGGATGCTCGCGCGCGTAGCGTGCGACCTCGTGATGGAATTCCTCGGCGCTCTCGGAAATGGAGGAGAAGTAGAGGTATTTCGGCGGCTCGAAGTCGGCCGGCAGGTGATAATCGTAACTCTCGTGCTTGATGAGGATGGTGCGCTCGGCGCCGAACATCAGGACATAGTGGTAGTTGGTCTTTTTTCCTTTCTGTATCGTCACATACTCGTCCGCGACGCCCTGCTTCTTCAGCTGTTCGAGACAGCGCCTGCCGTTCTCGTCGTCGCCCATCCAGGTGACGAATGCGGAGGAAAGGCCGAGCTTTTTCGCGGCGACGGCGGCGTTGGCGGCGTTTCCCACCGCCAGTATCTCGGTCACTTCTTCGTAGGGGACCTTGTCGCCGAAACGCACGCACAGCTCGCGCGTGCCGTGATACATATGTTCGTCCGCATCTTTCAGGCGTATGAAAGCGTCCGTCGTGATGTCGCCGACGGCGACGAAGTCGTATCTCATGCGAGTAGTATATCGTATATTTGTATCTTGTATCCCGTATGCTATCCTGTCCGGCATGTTGGCGCTTGAAATAACGCCGCGAGACGCGGATCAGTCCGTTGCCGCACTGCGGAAGCGCGGCGCGATTCCCGCCGTTTTCTACGGTCCCAAGGAGGAAGCGACCTCGATCTCCATCGACGCGCGCCAGCTCGAACATCTCTGGAAAAGGGCCGGGCAGACGTCCGTCGTCACCCTGAAGGGGGCGGGCGAGGACAAGGATGCCCTGATCCACGATGCCCAGTTCCATCCGGTCACGGGAAAACTGATGCACGTGGATTTTTACGTGCTCGAAAAAGGCAAGAAGGTGAAGGTCAAGGTCCCGCTCGAATTCGAGGGCGCCGCTCCAGCCGAGAAAGCCGGACACATCGTCGTGAAGGCGCTCCACGAGGTGGAGATCGAGGTCGCGCCCCATGAACTGCCTCACAGCCTCCCCGTCGCTCTCTCGAAGCTCGCCAACGTTGGCGACCACATCGTCGCCAAAGAGATCCCGCTTCCCGCGAGCGCGGCGCTCGTCACGCACGCGGACGACATCGTCGTTTCCGTAAAGGAATTCAAGGAGGAGAAAGAGGAGATAACTCCCGCTCCCGAGACCATCATCGGCGAAACAGCGAAGGCCGAAGGCGAGGCGGAAGGCGCTCCCGCCCCTGCGGAAAAATCCGAAAAATCCGAGAAGAAGGAAAAGTGAATCCTGCCGCGCTTCATGAATGCGCTCTCGCGCGGCGGCTGGAGTTGATATACTTGCCGGATGGATTCCGTGCGAAATGCGGCGATCGCTCTCGCGTTTGCGTGCGCGCTCGCTCTCGCCGCGCTCGCTTTCCTTCCGGCGCGCTCGCTCGCCGAGACAGTGCAGGAGCGGCGCGCGCGCCTCGAAGCCCAACTTGCCGTGATAGAGCAGGACATCGCGGAAAAGCGCGGCGTTCTTTCCGAAAAACAGCGCGAGCGCACCTCGCTCGAGCGCGACATCGCGATCCTCGATAATCAGATCGCGGTCGCGCAGAAGCAGATCAAGCACCGCGATCTCACGATCTCGAAGATACGGGACGATATCGGCGAGAAAAAGGTCGCGATAACGGAGGTCGACAGGAAAGCGACGCGTAGCGAACAGTCGCTCGCCCAGCTCATCCGCCGCACGCGAGAGATAGACGACACGTCGCTCGCCGAACTCGTGCTTGCGGGAACCCTCTCCGACCTTTTTCAGGACATCGACAACTTCGAGATGCTCCAGCGCGATCTGGACCGCTCGTTCGACGAGATGGCCCTGCTTCGCTCCGATCTCTCCGCCCGCAAGCAGGCGCTGGAGGGTAAGCAGAGCGAGGAGGAACAGCTCCGGCGCATTCAGGTGCTCGAGAAGCAGACGATCGAGAAGAAGGAAAAGGAAAAACAGAGCATTCTTTCGGTGACGAAGGGTGAGGAAAGGGCGTACCAGCAGTTGATAGCGGAGAGGGAAAAGCAGGCCGCGACGATCAGGGCGGCGCTCTTCGACCTGCGCGATTCGAAGGCGATCTCGTTCGGAGCCGCGTACCAGTACGCCGCAGAGGCGTCGGCCAGAACCGGCGTCCGTCCCGCGCTCATCCTCGCCATTTTGCGCGAAGAATCGAATCTCGGAGAAAATGTCGGCACGGGGAATTGGAAGACCGACATGCACCCGACGCGCGATCAGCCCGTCTTTGCGGTCCTGATGGCCGAGCTCGGCCTCGATCCCGACACGATGCCAGTCTCGCGAAAACCTTCGTACGGCTGGGGGGGCGCGATGGGGCCGGCGCAGTTCATCCCCTCCACGTGGGCGCTCTACAAAGACCGCATCGCGAAAATAACGAGCGAGAATCCGCCGAACCCGTGGACGGCGCGCACCGCCATATTCGCTTCCGCGCTCCTCATGGCCGACAACGGCGCCGACGGAGGCACGCGCGAATCCGAACGGCTCGCGGCCCTGCGTTATTTTGCCGGCTGGGCAAATGCGAAAAAGGCCGCGTACGCTTTCTATGGCGACGACGTGATGGATTTTGCCGACGAGTACCAACGCAACATCGACATTCTTGAGGGCCGCTAGCCTATTTGATTGTGTGCACAGGTGAACAAATATCCAATACCATGCGATATGCTTCATGGAATGAACGGGGAGAGAGGCAAGAGAGACCTGTTTGACATTCGGACCGGAAAGGAGTTGCTTGTCGCACTGCTCTTGGGAGGCGGCATGTTAACGCTTATGGGCACGGCTCCGTGGTTGCTGGCGGCGGGAATTCCGGCCGCAATGATGCTGAAAGACTCCCCCAAGAACCGTCGGAAGCTAAGTTACTCTTGGTGGTACGCGAAGAAGCGGAAATATATTTCGGCAGTGCCGAGGAGCGGAAAGACGCTCATCGAATTGACCGAGGAAGGCAAGCGCGTTGCCGCCATGCATCTCCTGAAAATGAGGGCGCACCAGGCAAGCCGTCCGAAGACGTGGGATAGAAAATGGCGCCTGATCCTCTTCGATGTGTCTATGGAAGATCATCTCAAACGGAATGCCTTTCGGCATCTCATCAAGCGCCTCGGTGCGATCAAATTACAACAGAGCGTGTGGATATATCCCCATGATTGCTCCGAAGAAATATCGTTTCTCGTGAAGGTGCTCGGTTTTGACGAGAGGCAGGTTCGCGTCGTTGTCGCGGAAACCATAGGGGACGATAGGGCGTTTCGTCGGCATTACAAAGTGTAGGGCTGTATGAGGATTTGTTCAGCTGTGCATACATTCATACAGATATGAACGTCGGTATTCGCGGGCGTTCGCGCGTCCAAGATGCCGGCGCCATCAGGGGCGGCACGATGCTCGCGCATACACTCGTTCCTTGCGGGCGTCTCATTTTTGGTGTAGAAATGGCTGGATGAAAAAGGAGATACATCCCAAGGATTATCGGCCGGTCATTTTCGAGGATTCCACGAGCGGGAAGCGTTTTTTGATCGCCTCGACGGTCGCGACGACGAAGACCGACACGTGGGACGGAAAGAAATACCCCGTGTTCAATGTCGAGATCTCCAGCGCATCGCACCCGTTCTACACGGGGCTGGCAAAGACCATCGACACCGCGGGCCGCGTCGAGAAGTTCAAGAAGCGGGCCGCCGCGGCGAGAACCTCAAAGTCGAAGAAATAACGATACTCAAAGCGCCGCCCCACCCTGGCGCGGGGCGGCGCTATACTTATGCTATGAACGGACAGAAACTCAACCCATTAGAGTACGGCGACGACCATCGCGTGTCGTATCTCGTTGAGGAATGGAAACGTCTCACGCAGGCGGAGATGGATGCGCAGGAGCTAACGGAAGTCGATCCGTCGATGAAAGCGCTTGCTGAAAAAGAGCTCGAAGACATCACTCTCCAAAAAAATGCGCTCCTCGCGCAAATAGAGTCTGTCGTCGGCAAGGAAAACGAACGCGAGTGGCCCAACGAAATTGTCTTGGAAGTGCGGGCCGGCGTGGGAGGCGACGAAGCCGCGCTCTTCGCCGAAGAACTCGCGCAGATGTATCTGAAGTACGCCGAAGCGCGCGGATGGCGGCGCAGGCCGCTCGAAGAATCGCACTCGGCGCTCGGCGGCTACAAGGAGGCGCAATTCGAGATCAAGGGAGAAAATTGCTATCGCGAGCTCCGGTTCGAAACGGGCATCCACCGCGTCCAGCGCATACCGGCGACGGAAAAGCAGGGCCGCATCCACACTTCGACCGCCTCCGTCGCCATTCTCCCCATCTACAAGCGCACGAAGGTGGAGATCAATCCGGGCGACCTCGAGATAGAAACCTCGCGTTCGGGAGGCGCGGGCGGGCAGAACGTCAACAAAGTGGAAACGGCGGTGCGCATCGTGCACAAGCCGACCGGCATCGACGTGAAGTGCACCTCGGAGCGCTCGCAGGCGCAAAACAAGGAGAAGGCGATGAAGCTCCTCGCGAGCAAGCTTCAGCAGGCGCAGGACGAGGCGGCGGACCGCGCGCGCGCCGCGGAGCGCAAGGCGCAGGTGGGCACCGGCGACCGCTCGGAGAAGATACGCACCTACAATTTCCCGCAAGACCGCATAACAGACCACCGCATCAAGGAATCGTGGTCGAATATCGCACGGGTGATGTCCGGCGGCATCGGGCCTATACTCGATGCGCTTCGGAAAGCCGAAGAAGAAAATTCTGTTGCGGGATAACTCCGCATTTGTTAGTATCTTCCGAATGCTTGCTGATATACAAACGCTCTTCGACGCCGGCGCGCATTTCGCGCTTCCGCGCTCGCGCCGCCATCCGAGCGCTTCTTTGTACCTCTTCGGCACGAAAGACCGGACCGACATATTCGACCTGGAGGAGACCGAACGCCGCCTCGAGGCGGCGCGCGCGTTCGTCCGCTCGCTTTCCGGAAAAAGCCTCTTGTTCGTGGGCGGCAAGCACGAAGCGGTCGAGGCCGTGAAGGCGGCGGCCGCGAAGGCGGGCGCGCCCTATGTCGCCGGCCGGTGGATCGGAGGCACGCTCACTAACTTCAAGAATATCCGCAAGCGCATCGACCGCCTGCAAAAGCTCATGGATGAGCGCGAACGGGGCGAGCTGGAAAAGTACACCAAGCGCGAGCGCCTGCTCATCGACAGGGAGATCGACGAGCTTTTGGCGCGCTTCGGCGGGCTCGTGAGCATGGCCGAACTCCCCGGCGCGCTCTTCGTCGTCGACACGCGCCACGAAGACACGGCGGTCAGGGAAGCGAACCAGCTCGGCATCCCCGTCGTCGGCCTTGCGAGCTCTGATTGCGATTTCTCGCTCGTCCAGTATCCCGTTCCCGCGAACGACACCTCCGTGAAGAGCGTGCGTCTCGTGTGCGGAGAGATCGCGGATGCATATCTAGAGAGTAAAAAGTCCGAGATCCGAGATCCGAAATCCGAAAAAAAGGAACCTTGAATTTTTCTCACATTTCGAGATTCAAGCCTTTTCGCATTTCGTGCTTCGTGCCTCGGATTTGTTAGAATAGCACGTATGGCCGTATCTAATGATCTGAAAAGGCTCCGTGAAGAGACGGGCGTTTCCGTCATGCAGTGCAAAAAGGCGCTCGAGGAGGCTGGCGGCAACATCGAGAAGGCGAAGATCATCCTGCGCAAGGCGAGCGTGTCGATCGCGTCCAAAAAGGCCGATCGCGCCCTCCGCGCCGGCGTCGCGGCGGCGTACACCCACGCGGGAGGAAGCGTCGTGGGTGCGGTCGTTCTCGCCTGCGAGACCGATTTCGTCTCGAAAACGCAAGAGTTCGGGAAACTCGCCTACGAGCTCGCCATGCACGTTGCGGCGATGGACCCTGTCTTCCGCTCGCGCGAAGACATTACGGAAGCCGATCTGAAAACGGCGCGGGAGGTGTTCGAGAAGGAAGCGGAGAGCGTGCCGGAAGCCGCCCGGCCTAAAGCCATGCAGGGAAAGATCGACAAGTATCTTTCGGAACGGGTGCTTCTCGAACAACCCTACGTGAAAGACCATTCGATCACGATCCGCGGGCTCCTGGACGCCGCCGTGCAGAAATTCGGCGAGAAGGTGGAGATCGTGCGCTTCGAGCGGCTGTCGGTCAAATAGTATGATGCTCGCATTCCCGCTCTTTCTTTGTTCGCTTCTTGGCATCGCCGGACTCTTCGCGCTCAAAGAGTGGGAGAGCCGCCGGGACCGGGTCGTCTTTCCCGCCCTGCGCCGCGCGATGGACGCGCATACCCTTCGCCTCGTCGAACTGCTCGCGGCGCTTCAGGCCGATATCGAGAAGCTTCCGCCGGAGATCGCGCATGCCTCCCGGCTCGCCGTCCATGAATCCGCGCTCGCGGCGGCCAGCCTCCTCCGCTTCCTTTCCGTGCAGGCCCACGCGCTCGCCGATCTCGTCTCGCACAAGCACGCGTTCAAACGGCGTGCGCCACGCTCGGAGTTCCTGAAAAAAGTCATCGAACACAAGAACGGTGGAGGCGAGCGCAACGAGTAATGCGCTCCTCGGGTCGCGTTTTTGCCTGCTGGCAAAACGCTCCCGCTCGGCCCGGCCTGCGCGAAGACCCTCGAAGCGCATTACTCGCTGTGCTCTTGAGAAGGAAGGATAAAAAAGGCAGAATATGCCTGCGCCGCCCTAGCTCAACGGCAGAGCAACTCTTTTGTAAAGAGTAGGTTCCGAGTTCGAATCTCGGGGGCGGCTCACGTTTTATCTGTCTGTTGGCGTCGAGGTCGCGGCTTTTTTCAGGGCCGCGAGCTGGGGGAGGATCGTCTCGATGTCCTCGATCTTCTTGAAGCCGTACCGCACCGTGTCGTTGATGACGAGCGCGGGCAGGGTGTCGCCGACGTCGTGTATCTGGACGAGCGTCTGAAGGGCGGAGAGGTCGAGGTTGTAGTCGAAAGAGTAGACGCGCAGGGAGGGGTACGTTTCCGAAAGCGCGGTAAGCACGTAGCCCTGCTCCTCGCACTCGGGGCAATCGCCCGCGTTTGAATAGAAGTAGAGGATGAAGACGGGCTTCAGGCCGCACTTGCGCGAGACCTGTTGCATGAGGAGCAGGTCCTTGATCTGCAGGAGCGTGTAGTAGCGTTTGAGGCGCACAAGCTCGTCCTGATCCACGTTGCCCTGCCCCTCGAGGTAGGCGAGCCGCTCGCCGAGGGGCTGTATTTCCTTCGAGAGGACGGAATTCTCCGAGATGTCCCGGCAGGAATGTCCGGCGAGGAGATCGAACTGGGTTTCGAGCGAGAGGATGTCTATCGAGATTGAATCCTGCGCGGTGCGGATCTCGGCCGCGCGCCGCCCGTTGAAATAGGTGCTCGCCCAAAACGCCGTCGCGAATATGGCGGCGGTGATGAGGAGCGCGACCGCGTAGTTGTGCCAGCGCGCGCGGCGCGTATTCACGATGGGTTCTTCGGGCATACGGCGCTATCTCCACGAAACGCCGGTCTTGAAGACGGCGCGCACGAGGGCGGTCCCGAGCCACAGGGGGACGAGCAGGCTGTAGAAAAGGACGAAGAGCGGCGTGCCGAGGGGAAGGGTTTTCTTGCCTCCTATCCGCGAGCCGGTGCCGACGAGGACGAGAATGAGCGCGACCGCGATCCAGACGAGGAACCACATCGCGCTGGTGTTCACGTAGTACAGCTCCAGCGACGGATGGGGAAATAGTCCCGTGAGTTCGATGCGGGTGTAGGTTGCGATTATCGCGTGCGCCGCCGAGAGGACGATGCGGGCGAAGAAGTAAAGCGCCGCGCCGATCGAGACGAGGGCGAGCGGAAGCACCAGTATGCCGAGGTTGCCGTACGCGCGGTTCGCGAGCATGTATCGGTAGTCCGCCGCGTTGCGCAGGAATCCGTACGTCCAGCGCACGCGCTGGTTGAAGAGCTGGCGGAGCGTGCGCGGCGCCGTCGTGTGGACGGCCGCGCCGGGAGCGTTCGCGATGAGGTGCCCCGCGGCCTGTATCCGCAGGGCGAGCTCCATGTCTTCCGTGGAGTGCCCATGCCGCCATCCGCCCAGCTCGCGCACGACGGAGGCGCGGAATACCGAGAAGGGGCCGGGGGCGACGAAAGCGCTGCCGAGCGCGGAGAGCATGAAGCGGTTGAACACGCTCAAGCGGTATTCGACGTTCTGCATGTGCTGGAGGATCGTCTCGGGCGCGCGCACGTGGATGCCTGGCGTGACGGCGGCGACCTCCCGGTTCTCGAACACGCGCGCGATGCGCCGGAGCGCCCGCGCATCGACGACGGAATCCGCGTCGAGACAGCCGATAAGCTCGGCGTTCGTATGCTCGAGCGCGAGGTTCATGGCCGTGTGCTTTCCGCCGTTTTCTTTGGCGAAGACCCGGACAGGGATGCCTCTCCTCACTCCCTCCAGCGAACGGGCGATCGCAAGCGTGCGGTCGCGCGATCCGTCGTCGACGACGATAAGCTCCAGGCGTCCCGCCGGATATTCGAGCGCGAGCAGGGATTCGAGCGTGGAGGCGACGCCGCGCTCCTCGTTGAAGCAGGGGACGACGATGGCGGCCGAAGGGAGAGCCGGCTCCGGAGCGGCGCTTGCGCCGCGCTTCGCCCGCGCGGCCCGGCGCTCCGCGCGCTTCTCGAGGAAGGAAACCAAAAGAAACACCTCGAAGTAGAGGGAGGCGAAGAGAAGCGCGTACGTTACGACGTCCATGGCGGAGCGGAGCATTATAACCCAGAACCCATCTCAAAATAAACCGCCCTATGAAAGGAACGAACAGCTTGGCTACTGCGGCCGCATTTCCGCGGCTGCGAATCCGAACGGCTCGGACTCGCCGTGTCCCG
>MFLB01000043.1 GCA_001781445.1 Candidatus Kaiserbacteria bacterium RIFCSPHIGHO2_01_FULL_58_22
CGTCGAAGACTGCGGATACCGAAACGTCCAGCCATGCCGGAAATTATACCGTGGGATTATGTCGTGTGGGGATAGGCCCCGCCTTCTCCACATCTTCCCCGATCGAGAACAGCGTCTCATCCCCGCCATGCTGAGCGATGAGCTGGAATCCGACAGGGAGTTTTTTGCCGTCACGCTCTACCGCGCCGGACGGTATCGAAATAGCGGGCACGCCCGCGAGATTCACCGGAACTGTGAAGATGTCGGCGGCGTACATAGCCAAGGGATCGCTCGACTTCTCCCCTATCTTGAAAGCGGGAACAGGCGAGATCGGCGTGGCGATGACGTCAACCGACCCGAACGCCTTAGCGAAATCATTCCGAATGAGTTCGCGGACCGCTCGCGCCTTGCGGTAGTAGGCATCGGCGTAGCCCGCGGATAGCACGAATGTGCCGACGAGGATCCTCCGCCGCGTTTCCGGACCGAATCCGCTCTCCCGCGTCTTTGCATACACGCTCTGTATGTCGTCGGCGGACACGGAGAGCCCGTATCGAATGCCGTCGAACCGAGCGAGATTCGTGGAGACCTCGGCGGGATTGATGATGTAGTAGACCGCGAGAGCGTATTTAAGAGACGGGAGCTCTATGTCAACGATCGAATATCCCGCTTCTCCCAGAGCGGCAAGCGTTCGTTCGAATTCTTTGAGCATGTCCGGCTCCGTCCCCTCCCCCAAAAAAGCGCGCGGAACCCCAATTCTGAAGGTCCGACCTTTTGAATCCCCAAGGTCGGACCTTGTGGATGCGGGAAGCGAGGTGCTGTCTTTCTCGTCGTATCCGCGAATGCACTCGAAAATACTTCTCGCATCCGCGACCGTTTTGCCTATCGCGCCGATCTGGTCGAGCGAAGAAGCCGCCGCGATGAGCCCGAAGCGCGAGACACTACCGTACGTCGGCTTGAGTCCTACGACGCCGCAGAATGCCGAGGGCTGGCGTATGGAGCCGCCAGTGTCGCTCCCCAAAGCGGCGAGAGCCATGCCGGCGGAAACAGCCGCGGCGGAGCCGCCGGAGGTACCGCCCGGCACGCGCGAGGTGTCGTGCGGGTTCTTCGTCGGACCATAGGCGGAATTCTCGGTGGAACTTCCGAGCGCGAATTCGTCCATATTCGTTCGTCCCAAAAAAACGGCGTTCTGCGCTTTCAGTTTTTTTATGGCAGTCGCATCGTACGAGGCGCGATACTTCTCGAGTATTTTCGAACCGGCGCTCGCGATACGACCTTCGATCAAAATGAGGTCTTTGACGGCGAGCGGAATGCCGGTCAGGGGTTTAGACTCCCCGCGCGCGATGAGAACGTCTGCCGCTTTCGCCTCCTCCCGCGCCTCATTTTTCCACACCTCAAGATAGGCGTGAATCGCGCCGTCTTTTTTGACGATGGAATCAAGATATGCGTTCGTAAGGTCGAGCGCGGAGTACTCCTTGGCATCGAGTGCGCGACGAGCGTCTGATATTGTGAGTCGAAACACATTCATACCCATTTTTCCATCTCCTCAAATAGCACCGCGATATCGCGCTTCTGGTGGATGACGTGCAGAATCTGGATCGTAGATCCGACAACCCGATAACAAATGAGATACGGCTGTGCGGGCGCAAATCGGACTTCTTTCAACAAAATCTCGTGCCGCACTCGCCACAAATGCGGATTCAGCGCCAAGCACTCTCCAGCCGTGTGAATTGACGTCAAGAGGACTTCGGCAACCTCCGAAGAAGCGGCGTCCGACACATATCGTCCAATCCAATCTCGAAGATATCGGTCTTGGAAAGCGGCGTCCACGCGACATGCCATTCACTTTTTTCCCTTCGCATGTCGCTTGCGAAATTCTCGAATGAGAGTTTTCGCCGAGAGTGGTTTGGCAAGTCCTGCGTCTGCTTCCCGTATGCCTTCGGCGATCTTCGCGCGCAATTCGCGCCATGCGGCGACCCTGTCGATGAGATTGATGCCGATGGTATCCTGCACGTCGGTAGGCAGTTTCTTAACCTCCTTTATCGCCGCCGCAAGCATTTTCGTCATACGCTCATTCTAGCACATTCACTTCTTCCTCGAAATCACCTGCTTAACGGCGACTCTGTCGCCATCACGTGCCGGCGCGGCCTTCAGAAGTTTCTCGGTATATTTCCCGCTCTCATGCGGATTCTCGTCGGCGCGCATTATGTTCCGCAGAGCCTTCATCGGCTCGCCGGCTTGTCCCGCCGTAGATTTATCGGAGGCGGAAGCTTCAGCGGAGGCGGCCTGAATTGTCTCAACGAACTCCAAAATCGCCGGAATTTCTTTCTCCAGTTTCGCCAGCTCTTCGTCGGATACCTCAAGCCGCGCGAGCTTTGCTAGCGCCGCGACATCTACTTTATCCGCCATATCCGCACACTATACTAGAACCCATCTCAAAAATAAACGCACTACGAAAATACAAAGTCAGCTCGAGATCTTGTAGTGCGAGTCTGGAAAAACGAATGCGCATCATGCGCGGAAATGTGCGAAGAACGCCTTAACGTTTCGATCGTTCGCAAACTTTCCTTTCCTAACTTCTCGTTGAGCCTGTCGCACCCCCCTCGATTTCCCGCGCCGTCAACTTGCCGTGCGGCTGTGCCGCTATCACCCGCAACACCTGCGCTACCGCTTCCTGCCGTTCACGCGGCAAGTCACGCACCTTGTCGATTGCCTGTTCAAGCACTTTTATCATTCTCGTACTATACCACACCGACTTCACAGTCGCGCTAATCTAGGAAGTGTAGCAATATTTACATCCACCATATCCGCATACTATACCCGAATATGAAGGTTCAACGAATTATCTTTATGCCTTATTCAAGCTCCTGCGAACGCCCAAAAGTACATAATCCCCCGTGTTCCAACGAAATCCTGTGTTATTGTCACGCATCGACACCGTCGCTTTATTGTTTTCAGGATCACGGTACGCGTAAAGAATACTCCCGGAACCACTCCCGAGAGTATAGACATTCTTATGTATTCCATATCTACTGATCGGAAGCCGTTTGCCGGCTTGGATTACAGCTTGTAAAATCGCGCGCTGCGGTAGCGATTCGAACTCATGTCCCTGAAGTTGTTTACTCCAAGTCTCAAGAAGTCTCGGGTCAGCCAAATCTTTCGCAGAAGGTGAATATCCGGGCCACAGTTGGTCGATGCTTGCGATGCAGGTGGAGACGTCGCGCTCTTCACCTTGGTTAGGAAGACGAGCGATGTAGTCACTCACTATAGGAGAGAGCGGATATACATTTTTATCCCCTTCAAGAGCTTTGAGTTGTTGAAGTGTGCTACCAGCAGCGAAATGTAAAGGATACCAAGTGCGAAGCTCGCCTCCTTTTATGTCTTGCCCAATGATCTTCCCTTGCGGAATGACATTTCTGTCCTTATTGAGATCATCTTCTATTCCCATGGCCTGACATTAGACTTATATTGTTCTAAAAACAAGGTGCGGTAGTCACTATTTTAACATCGACAGAAAATCCTTTTCTTCGAGGATTTTGACACCTAACTGCTGGGCTTTGTCGAGTTTGGAACCGGCTTCGGAGCCGAAGACGACATAATCTGTCTTTTTGGAAACGGACCCGGAAACGTCGCCGCCGAGTGCACGGATTTTTTCTTTCGCCTCGTCACGTGACATCGATTCGAGCGTGCCGGTTAGCACGAATGTTTTACCCGCGAGCGGCCCGATATCAAGGCGACGCCTTGACATTGACAAAGGGTTCGCAACGATGAGAACTTTTTTGAGATCCGCAACAAGCTCTCGGTGCCGCTTCAGAGAGAACCACGCGGTAATCTCCCGCGCGACTATCGGCCCGATACCTTCTATGTTTTCAAGTTCCTCCGCGCTCGCTTTTGCGAGTACGTCGATCGTATGGAATTTTTTTGCAAGGAGTATTGCCGTCTCTTCCCCCACCTGCGGAATGGAGAGTCCGACGAGAAGACGCGCGAGTTCAACGTGCCGCGCCTTCTGGATGGCCGCAACGAGTTTCTTGGCCGATACTTCCGCGAATCCTTCGAGGGTTAGCAGATCGCCTTCCGTAAGTGTGAAAAGCTCGTTGTAGTGTTGGACCAAACCTTTCTCAAGAAGCATGTCCACGCGCTCTTTTCCTAAGCCCTCGATATCGAGCGCGTGCTTGCCTGCAAAGTTATGGAAACGACGGCGAACGACGGCGAACGAATCTTTGTTGACGCACCGCCATGCCGCTTGTCCGGGAACACGCTCTATCTTTCCGTCGCCCCCGCACTCCGGCACACGCGAAGGCCACGTGTAGGTTTTGGCACTTTTCGGACGAAGCTCCTTCACGACGCTTACGATATCGGGGATCACATCACCCGCCTTTTGGAGAATGATGGTGTCGCCGATACGCACATCGAGGCGATTGATTTCGTCTTCATTGTGAAGCGTCGCGCGGCTCACGATGGTGCCTGCGACGGCAACCGGCTTGAGATGCGCAACTGGCGTGAGGACGCCGGTCCTCCCAACTTGTAGGACAATATCCTCAACGATGGTCGTTACTTGCTCCGCGGGGAATTTGAACGCGATGGCAAAGCGCGGCGCCTTGCCGGTATAGCCGAGCGCCTGCTCGTATTTTTTCTCATTCACTTTGAGAACCACCCCGTCCACCCAGTATTCCTGATGCCGTCCCTTCGCTTTCCACTTCTCCCAAAAACCGATGGCCTCATCTATCGTTTTCGCGAGTGCATGATGCCGGTTCACTTTGAAGCCGAGCGTTCGCATGTACTCCAACTCCTCATGCTGTGTCTCCGGAAATTTCTCGCTCGTCCGCGCGACGTCGTAGATGAATACGTCGAGCATACGCCCCGCGGCAACCTTCGGATCGAGCTGGCGTATGCTTCCTGCGGCGGCATTGCGGGGGTTCGCGAATAAAGGGTCTCCCGCTTTCGCGCGCTCCTTGTTCAGCGCATCGAGGCCGTTCGAGCTCATCCACACCTCGCCCTCGACGACGATGTCGACGGGGCGCGCGAGCGAAAGCGGCACGGACTCTATCGTCTTGATGTTGTGCGTTACGTCCTCTCCCACGATCCCGTCGCCCCGTGTCGCGGCGGTTTTCAGCACTCCTTTCTCGTAGTCGAGGACGATCTTCAGGCCGTCTATCTTCAGCTCGCACACGTAGGTCGGGTGCACGGCGCCAAAAGGCTTTCCGCCGGAGGCGGATCCGCCTTTTCCTCCGGAGGACGATCCTCCTCTGGAGGAGGCGGAAAGAAAACGCCTGACGCGCGCGTCGAATTCGCGGACCTCTTCGGGAGAGAAAGCGTCGTTGAACGACCACTGTGGCACTTTGTGCCGCACCTTCTTGAAGCCCGGCAAGGGCTTGCCCGCCACGCGCTGGGAGGGAGAATCCGGCGCGATGATCTCGGGATACCTCTCTTCTATCTCCGAAAGCTCGTGCTTCAGCGAATCGAGCGCCTGCTGGCTTATCTCCTCTTTATCGTAGACGTGGTAGGCCGTTCGATGGCGGTTGATGGTTTCTTTCAGCTTTATGTAGCGCTCCCGGACGTTCTTCGGAATCATAGGGTAAGTGTACAGTTTACAGCCGACAGTTTACAGAAAGCGAGAACAGGAATCCCCGCTGTCAACTGTAAACTGTTCACTGTCAACTGGTTTAGTAGCGAAGCTCGACGGAGCGCTGTAGCGCCCGTGGCGAACTCTCCACCGCGCCGCAATTCGTGCTGAATCCGTCGGCATGGACGGTCGTCGCGACGGCTCCCGTTCCGACGCTCACTGATTTCTCGACCGACACGTTGACGCAATAGCCGTTCGGCTCGAATTGGAACGAGGAGACGACCGCTCCCCCCGCGCTCGAGGCCGCCGTCGTTTCATCCTGGTTGTCGCAGGTAAGGCCGACCGCCACGGGCGTCGAGGTGGGAAAGCGCTGGTAGCGCACGTCCCAATACAGCGCGCACTCGGCGCCGCTGTCCGCGGCGTAGAACGCGAACTGGGAATCGCGTCCGATCGAGGAGAGCGTCAGCTCCTTCTGCGCGAGCTGGAATATGGACGTGCCGAGCGCGAGGACGATCGAAGAAACGAGCGCCGCCAGCAAGAGGGTAAAACCCTTTTGCGAGTTGACAGTTGACAGTTGACAGTTGACAGCAGGGAGAAGAACGCGGCGCATTTTCTGTAAACTGTGAACTATGAACTGTTTTCTGTTTTTCATATCTACGCGCCGCTACCGTCGTTGACCCAGCGGTAGAGGTTTTGGCGGATCGTGAAGGAGCGCGTTTGGAACGCGCCGGTGCGCCACGAGACGGTTACCGATATGCGTATCTCCTGCGGCACGCCCCCATCGGAGCGGACAGCCCCCACCTCCACCGTGCGCGTGAAGCGGCTGTCCGCCCATCCCGACCCATAGGCGTAAAACGTCTGCGTCGGATCGATCTGAAGCGGGGGGCACTCGCCGCTCGCGCACGCGGCGCTGTCGACGGAATCATCCAGGGTGTTCACGACAAAGGGCGTGTTCAGGGGAATTCCCGAGAGTATGTCCGTCGGCGTGCCGAGCGCCGTTGTGAGAATGTTGCGGTCGCGGATGTGGCGCACGGCTTCGATCGCCTCCTGGGCGAGATGGAACGCGGTTATCTGGTCGCGCGCGTAGTACGCGGCCGCGAGGCTTTTCGCCGTGAGCGACATGGGCGCGACGATGGCGACCGAAAGGAGCGACACCGCGACGAGCGTCTCGATGAGCGTAAAACCTGGGGTAGCTTTCAGCTGCCAGCTGTCAGCTTTCAGGAAATCCAAAATGTGCCGATATGCGTTCGTGCTGAAAGCTGAAAGCTGAAAGCTGAAAGCTGTTTTCCTCATAGGTCGAGGATACGCTGAACCGCGGTCGCCTGGATGTTGAACGTCGTCGTCGTTTTGACCTGCCTCGCGCCGGCCGTCCCCTTCACCTCGATGACGACTTTCGGCTGGATGGTGTCGCCGCGCGTCGTGCCGATGACATAGAACCGCATGCTGTCTATCGTAACCTCCGGGGCGGTAACGGCGTAGTAATTGGCGCCGCTGTTCTCGGATTTGCAGAGCCGGTCCGCCCCGCAATAGGAGCCGTCGCTGTCGAAGACGTAGATCCATCGGTCCAACGGGTCGCAATTCTGGTCGCAGAACGGCTTGAACGCGAGCCGCGTGTCGCCGCTCGCTTCGCACGACTGCGGCGTCGTGATGCTGCCCGGGCCGCAATGGTACTCCGTGCCCATCCGGATCGAGCGGACCATGCCGTCGAGCGCGATGTTAAGGTTGTTCATGACCGACTGCAATGCCTGCGCTTTGCGGTTCGCTCCCACGAGCGAGAGGAGCGCGCCCACGGAGACGAGCATGACGACGGCGAAAAGCGCCACCGCGACGATCATCTCGATGAGCGTGAAGCCGCGCGTCTGCGCGCGCGGCAACGAATAGCGAATAGCGAATAGCGAATAGAAAGACGCATTTGGATCCTGCTGTTCTCTGTTCTCTATTCTCTGTTCTCTCATAGATATTGTATGGCTATCTGCCCCGTCGCCTCGACGACGACGCTCGTCCGATCACCGCGCGGAGATTCGAGAACGATGCGGCCGCGGGCGTTCAGGGCCGCTGGATTGGCGACGCCCGAGACGCCGTTCGCGCTTATGTACGCGTCTGGTTCGGGCCGCTTGAAGAAGAGGTCGAGTTCCGAAAGGCCGCACGTCTCGGCCTCCGAGCCGCTTCCCGCCGCGCAGAGATCCGCGATGTGGTAGCCGCGCTCTATGTCCGTCGATTCCACGAGCTCGCACATGGCTTCCGTGGGACAGCCGTCGTAGATGCCGTTCCCGGAGACGGCGTCGGCGAAGAGCACGTACGTCGCGGGGCTCCCGATGGAAAAATGCATGCCGTATCCGACGTCGAAGTTCCCCGAACCGAACTGGCGCACCGATATGCCGTAGATCTGCGCCTGCCGGATGGAGAGCGCAACGTCGTACGCGAGATTCTCAAGCAGTATCAGCCCCCCGAAGCGGCCGTTGTTCGCCAGAACGACGCCGGAGACGATCGTGAGTATGGCGGTAACGACCAAGAGCTCGATGAGCGTAAACCCCGGGGTAGCTTTCAGCTGCCGGCTGTCAGCTTTCAGAAAATGCAAAATATGCCGACATACGTTCGCGCTGAAAGCTGAAAGCTGAAAGCTGAAAGCTGTTCTTCTCATAATCCGTATATCGAAAGGAACGGCAATTGGATGTTGTGCATCTGCATGAACCAAATAATGAAACACGCCGCGATGAGGAACGGCCCGAAGGGCACCTCGCTCTTCATTGTATACGACCGCGAGGGGGCGTATCGCGATATTCCCCAGCGGGAGAGAGCGCGCGCTAGGCGCGGCAGATGGAGGAGAATAGCGAGCGAGACGATCGCGCCGAGTATGAACGCGAACATCACCGCGGCGAACCCGAGCGCGGGCCCGAGAAGCCAGCCTATGCCGAGCGCGAGCTTGACGTCCCCGAACCCCATCCATCTGCCGCGGGAGACGAACCAGAGCGCAAAAATGGGAAGCGCGGAGGCGGGGCCCGCGAGCGCGTGTCCGAGCAGATCGAAACTCCCGGAAACGCCGAACAAGGGGGAGGCGAACGACAGCCCGGCGAACGCGTAGACCCACGCGTCGGGAATGAACGTCGTGCGGAGATCGTAGAGCGCGATCGCGACGAGGAGCGCGATTATCGGCAGGGCAATGAGCGTATAGGGAACGAACGCCGGGAACGCGGACCCGTAGAGGGCGAACAGCGCTCCCGTCAGCGCCTCGACGATCGGGTATTGCAGGGATATCGGCCCGCCGCATGAGCGGCAACTGCCACGGAGGATCATCCATGAAAGGACGGGGATGTTGTCGTACCACGCGATGGCGCGTCCGCAGTGCGGGCACGCGCTTCTTCCGGAGAGGGGGCGCTTTCCGTGCCGCAGGATGAGCACGTTGAGAAAACTGCCGGCGATAAGGCCAAGCGCGAAGAACGCGATCGTCATCCGTGGATTATACCCGGTTGGAGGCTTGCGGCATGCAAAAGGCCCCCTCGCGGGGGCCCTCGCATCTTTTTCTTCAGGAGGGAATTACGGGCTGACGCAGTACACCGCCTCGTCGGTGGCATGC
>MFLB01000044.1 GCA_001781445.1 Candidatus Kaiserbacteria bacterium RIFCSPHIGHO2_01_FULL_58_22
GACGTACCGGAAGGTACTCCAAGCCAAACATTTCGGCGGCGCTCCGGCTTCAGTGTACGCGGGCGAGAGCGCCCGCTGGATTCAAAGATACAAGCCAGTCAAGGGTCTGAAAGGGGCTTTTTCAACAGTGTCTTGGCTCGCAACTGCTCCAGAAATTTCTCTAGTTCCCCTATCGTGAGCACGAAGACGTTCCTCCCGTTGGCAAGCTGTCGCAGGCGCTGTAGCTTGGAAACTCCCGCATCCATACCGCTCGAAACAGAATAGCTACCGGCTCTCATCGGTTTCGTCGCCCTTGTTCTCGATATAACCGATTTGGCGCGCCTCGTACACATAGACACCCTCCGGAGTATTTGGACTGTAGTCCGTCTCAGGATCTCCGTATGAACTTGTCCTACTATTCACGACATCTCGAGCGAGCTTGAGCGCATTTGCTTTGCCACGGGCTGACGCATACCAAAAATTATTGCTTCCGACCACCAGGTATTTTTTTTTAGTTTTCCCGCTTTTGCCGCTCATATTTTTGTGTGTATCGACATAATCGCATCGAAGTCATCCGTATTTATATCTTTTCCTGCCGCTATGGATTGTGCAACTTCTACAATTCGGTGGAAGTCCATATTTATTTCGGCGAGAAAATTCATAAAATTTATGTCGGCCATCTCGCGCTCTCGCGCTGAAACTATTATCTCACTTTTCTCCGGATCTTTGTAGTTCAGATGGATAACCCCGATCCCGTATCCATGATTAAGGCGCGACAGATTCGCTAGAAAACTCTCATCCATACTTAAATCGCCCACGACCAGGTAGCCATAATTCGCCCAGCTAGAATTCGAAACAGCTTGAAAATAGGCTTCCGTGATGTTCGACCGATTTATTGTGCGCTTGAGCTCAAAACTATAAAACTGCAGGACCTTTGTAGAAAAAATCCCGAGTTTTCGAACTTCGGCCCGAAACAGACCACCAAGTTTAAGGATGGTGGGGCTTATGCCGACAATATCCGGATTCGACCATTTGTTGATCTTATTGTTTCGTATTTTATTCACCTTTACCGCGTTAATTGTCTTGCAGTACGCATCGAACCTGAGTCGAGCATATTTAACAAGCGAGGGATGAAATTCAGCTTCTGAAATCAACGTTTCTGGAGGTGCGTCATTCGACGCAATCTCAAATTTGCGAGGCCCAATTTTACGAACCGCGGGTTGAGACCCCTGTGAGTATTTCGTCAATTGCCGGGCAATCGCGGAAAGTGGAACCCTTACTCGATGTAATTCTTCGCATTGATCCGCAGATGGATGCCGCTTGACGCGATCAAGTATTTCACCTTGTGAAAGCGGCGCGTCAGCGCCTTCTAAAACACTCAGGATTAGATCAATCAGTCGCATGTCCCAAACCAACGCTCTCCAAAGTACCGCGTAAAACATCCACGCCGCCTCTTCAGAGCTACATCTGGCATCGCACTAATGATACCACCTTGCACTGCTCAAAAAGCGGATTGTAACGCACTCCGGTGCTATACTTTTTCCATGAGTGAGGGCTCTTCCGAGCGACCAAATAAAGAACGTTCGCCGCTATCCCATGCCAAGTTCGCCGCGCCTCTCGCGGCCGCGCTTGCCGCGCTTTCTCCGGCGGCGCACGCCGGTAAGAGTGACATGCAACCTCCGATGCATTCGCAGGAGCACGAGACCGAATCGCGCGAAGCTCTGGAGGCGCGCGCGTTCGCGGAGCGGTTCGTGAAGGAGTGCGGGAAGTATCTCTCGATGAAAAAGAAAGGGGACCCGGCGGAGGATATCAGCAGGCAGGGAAAAGCGCTCATTGAATCCCTTAAAGCGCATGTGAACAGACCATCAGAACGCGATCCGGCGCATCCGCCGACCTTCGCGGAAAAGCTCGACCGCATGGACAGGCTGATAGCACTGACGTACCGCAACAACCCGGCGCATATGTTCGCCTTCGACGCTCTCGTCGCATACCAGCGAATCCTCGAGAACCTCAAGAAGAGGGAATCCGGGAAGCCGGAAAAGAAGCCTGCGCCGAAGGTTCCCCCGCGCCCGCGATACTCCGAGGAAGGCAGGGCTTAGAGCCGCCCGCCGACCCTTGGCAAGACCCGCCCGCTCTTGTCGCTGAACCGCGTCATCGACATTACAAATGCGAAGCGTATCATCGTTCGTAATGGCGAACGTCCGGTCATCGAAGTCAGATACGCCGCGCGAGAAATCACGGCTCGTCGTTTTGGATTCGCACGCGATTATCCACCGCGCGTACCATGCGATACCGGACTTCTCCTCTTCGAAGGGCGAGCCGACGGGCGCCCTCTACGGGCTCGTCTCGATGCTCCTGAAGCTCGTTGACGATCTGAAGCCGGATTACATCGTAGCGTGCCGCGACCTCCCCGGAAAGACGAATCGCCACGAGACGTATGAAGCGTACAAAGCGACGCGCGTAAAGGCCGAGCCGGAGCTTGTCGCGCAACTCGAAAAAGCGCCGAAGGTTTTCGAGGCGTTCGGCATTCCTCTCTACGAGGCGCCCGGTTTCGAGGCGGACGATTGCGTGGGGACGATCGTCTCGGAAGTCTCGCCGCGGCGGGATATCGGAACGGTCATCGCCTCGGGCGATCTCGACACCCTCCAGCTCGTGGGTCCACGCGTCTCCGTCTACACCCTGCGCAAGGGCCTCTCGGACACCGTCGTGTACGACGAGGAGCGAGTGGCGGAGCGTTTCGGCTTCGAGCCGGCATACATGGTGGATTACAAGGCGCTCCGGGGCGATCCTTCGGACAACATTCCGGGCATCAGGGGAATTGGCGAGAAGACGGCGACGGAGCTAGTGCGCGAGTTCGGCTCCATCGAGGAGCTCTACCGCGCCGTCGAAAAAGACCCCGGCGCGTTGGAGAAGAAGGGGTTCAAGGCGCGAGTCGCCCAGCTGGTGCGGGAGGGCAAAGACGCGGCCTTCTTCTCGAAGTCGCTCGCGACGATACGCGCGGACGCGCCGATACGATTCGAACTTCCGAAGCGCATGTGGCATCTCGCCGACAACGCCGCCTCCGTCATGGCGCTGTGCGACGAGCTTGAATTTCGCTCGCTCAAGGAGCGCGTCCGTTCGACCGTGGAGGAAGACGAAGGACGGTCCTTCGTCTCGGAGACGAAGGACCGTCCTTCGTCCGGCGCTTCGTCCGGCGCGGGGATAGACCCGAAGGCGCTCAAAGAAACCTCCATCGCCCTGTGGCTTCTTCATTCCGATACGACGAACCCTGCTCTGGGAGACATCTTGGATTTCGCGAAGACCGACGATTTCGAGCGCGCCCGCGAGATCGTATTCGAGCAATTAAGGAAAACGGGGCGCCTCGGCGAGGTATTCGAAACCATAGAAAAGCCGCTGATCCCGGTCGTGGAGCGGATGAGCGCGACCGGCATACTCCTCGACGCGGCGTATCTCAAGGAGCTCGCGCGCGAATACGGACAAGGGCTAGGCGAGCTCGCGGGCAGGATATTCAAGCACGCGGGCCGCGAGTTCAACCTTAATTCTCCGAAACAGCTTGGCACGGTACTCTTCGACGAGCTGAAGATACTCCCCGCGCGGCACAAGAGAACGGCGGGCGGCGCGCGCACGACGCGCGAGGAGGAACTCGCGAAGCTCGCGCCTCTGCACCCCGTCGTCGGCGACATCCTCGCGTACCGCGAATTGCAAAAGCTCCTCTCCACGTACATCGAGAAGATGCCCG
This sequence comes from Candidatus Kaiserbacteria bacterium RIFCSPHIGHO2_01_FULL_58_22, assembly GCA_001781445.1. GTDB lineage: Bacteria > Patescibacteriota > Minisyncoccia > Phycocordibacterales > UBA2100 > UBA10103. Next base: position 3,719 of record MFLB01000044.1, read on the forward strand.
CGCTCGCCGGAGCGGACGGGCGGCTCCGCGCGGAATTCCTGCAGGCGGGGACGACGACGGGCCGGATGAGCTCGCAGAATCCGAACCTCCAGAACATTCCGATAAAGAGCGAATACGGCAAGCGCATAAGGAAGGCGTTCGTCGCCGAGCAGGGATACGCGCTCGCCGCGCTCGACTATTCACAGATCGAGCTCCGCGTCGCCGCGGGGCTCTCTGGCGACGAGAAACTCGGCGGGATATTCAGGCGCGGAGGCGACGTGCACGCCGCGGTCGCTTCGGAAGTGTTCGGCGCGCCGCCGGAGCTCGTGGATTACGAGATGCGCCGCAGAGCCAAGGTCATCAACTTCGGCATCCTCTACGGCATGGGCGTGAACGCGCTTCGGCAGGCGCTTGGCGAAAAAGTTTCCCGCGAAGAAGCGGCGGAGTTTCTCGCGGAATATTTCAAGAACTACGCCGGCCTCGCGCGCTTCATCGAGCGCACGAAGGCGGAAGCGGCGCGCCGCGGATTCACCGAGACGCTCTTCGGGCGGCGCCGCTATTTTCCCGCGCTCAAATCCGCGCTTCCAAATCTCAAGGCGGCGGCGGAGCGCATGGCCATCAACGCCCCCATCCAGGGGACGCAGGCCGACATCATCAAGCTCGCGATGGCGGAGGCGGACGCGCTGATCGAGAATAAGGGGTGGCGCGCCCGCGCGCGGCTCCTCCTTCAGGTGCACGACGAGCTCGTGTATGAAGTTGACGAAAAGGAAAGCGCGCACATCGCGCACGAGCTGAAGCGCGTGATGGAGCACGTCGTTCTGCCGGAGAAGTTGAGCGGCGTGCCGATCGTCGCGGAGATATCCATAGGGAAGAATTGGGGCGACACCAAGAGGATAGCTTCCAGCTGACAGCTTTCAGCTTTCGGGAAATTCAAATACAATTCTGACAACTGACAGCCGAACTCTGACAGCTATATAGAACCCATCTCAAAATAAACCGCCCTATGAAAGGAACGAACAGCTTGGCTACTGCGGCCGCATTTCCGCGGTTACGAAGCCGAACGGCTCGGACTCGTCGTGTCCCGGACACGCCTCGTCCTGCGCCGCGGCTTCTCGCTCGCGGAAATGCGCCCTCGCTACGCCATTTATTTTGAGATGGGTTCTAGTCATGTTGTACCTGTACACGGGAACCGATAGGGAGAAGGCGCGAGGGGCGATGAACAAGACGTTGGCACGCGAGGCGAAAGGGGCGGGCGTCGTTCGCATCACCGATGCCAATTCGGTCGCCGACTTGCGCACAGCTTTGAGAGGGAGCGGAATGTTCGGAGAGAAGAAAATTGTCGCGCTCGACGGCGTATTCGCGAACGCGGAGATGAAAAACGTCGCGCTCGACGCGCTTCCGCGCATGAAGGCCTCCGACGAGCCGTTCTTTATCCTCGAAGAGAAACCGGACGCGGAGACGCGGCGGACGCTCGAAAAGCACGCCGAGACGTCGGAGCGGTTCGACGCGAAGAAAGAAAAGGACAAGGGGGAGATTTTTGCGCTCGCGCATGCGCTCCGCCGCGCGGACAAGAAGGCGCTGTGGGTCGGCTACCAGAGCGCGCTCGCGCGGGACGAAGCGCCGGAGGCGATACACGGCGTTTTGTTTTGGGGGGCGAAAGATATGTTTCTGAAATCGTCCGGAGCCGCGCGCGAGCGCGCCGGAAGACTGGTCGCCGAGCTCGCGGAACTTCCTCATGAAGCGCGGCGGCGGGGATTTGAGCTTGAATACGCGCTCGAACGCTATATTTTGAGCGTACGTCCGGCCGCATCCAAGGACCGTCATTCCTTGGACACGCATGTCAACAAATGCTGAAAATAATGGTTGCGGATTCCATAGCGTCCGGTAGCATTAGGGCAATGACTATGCGGAACGCGCTCGTTATATGCATTTGGATTTTGCTTGTCATTCCACTTGCTCTCTACGCTGCGGAATTTACGGGTAGCAATGCGATATGCAGTGCAGCGTTTGACTGGAGCGGTTGTGAGTTTCCCATGGTAAACCCTCAAACAAAAAAGTTATGTGGGAAGGGATTACCCTGTGACGCGTCTCCTCCGGGCGGGGCGGTTACAGCAAAATGTCTCACCTTCAACAACTGCAAAGGCGTGAGTACCGAAAAAGGCGGGCTCGGAGACCCGAAGATGTTCATGGATTTGATGAAAAGCATCGCGGACTTGCTGAAAGGCAAAGATGACAAGAAGGGCGATCAGCCGCCGCCGCAACAGCAAACGCAGTTGGGATGCCCCACGGGGTACTATCAGACCTCCGACGAGTTGCGCCGGAGCGATCCGTGCGCGAACTACGTGCCGCCGACCTCCAACTCGCTCCTGAACACCAACCAGCTCGGCGTGCAGGGCGGCGCGACGAGCGATCTGCTGAACGCACTCGGCGTCGGGACGGGAGCGGGCGCGGCGCTGGACGCTAGCTTCGGCGCGGAGGCGGAGGGGACGTCCGCCGGGAACGTGAGCGACCTCCTGACGGACCGGCTCGCGCCCGAAGTCGAGGAGAAAACTGGAACGCAGGCCGCTCAAACGAGCGGCACGAGCTCGCCGACGAGCACCCCCGCGAGCAACCTCGGCGGGAAGGTGAACTTGTCGTCGGGGACGCGCGGCAACATTGAAGTTACCGACGCCGGCGTAACGGTCGTCGCGGGTGCGCGCGACGCGGAGGCGAACACCGAGGTCGCGGGCTTCTACGGCTCCGCGACCGGCGGCGCACAGCCGCAGAGCGTCGTTGCGAGGATGTGCCAGAACCGCCCGTGGGCCGGCTCGATCGTCACCTACGTCATCCCGCCTTCCTTCTTCGACAGCCTTTGCGCATGGCGCGGCTACCAGGTGGGAGCGCCCGAGGCGCCCTCCCAGCCGGTGGTCGTTCAGCAGGCGAAACTGAATTCGCCGCCGCCCGCGACCGCTCCGGAAATTCAGATCTCGGTCGGCGAGCCGTCGGTGGACATTTGGGCGGTGCCCGCGAGAGTGACGCTTGGCACGCGGACGTCGGTGTTTTGGAACTCGAAAGGCGTCGAATCGTGCACCGTTTCGAGCCCTGACGGGAGCTTCAACGAAAGCGCGTTGAGTGGCGGCGCGGCGACCGTGCCGCTCTCCGGCGCGACGACCTTCACCATCTCATGCCTCACCAAAAGCGGCGAGCCGGTTACCGATTTCGTAACGGTGGAGCTTGCGATCTGAAGGCATGCTTGAACGCCCACGCTTCGGGCAAGTATTCAAGCATGCCCGAGGCTTGGCAATGCGGATCCCGCTCTACGCGCTCTCCGGCGCCGTTGTTTTTTCGGGCGCTTTTCTGCTGTTCGCGATCCAGCCGATGGCCGGCAAGCAGCTACTCCCCCTGTTCGGCGGCGCGTCTTCGGTGTGGGCGACGAGCCTTCTCTTTTTCACGACGGCTCTTTTTATCGGATACCTCTACGTGTACGGGCTCGCGAAATTGCCCGAAAGAACACAGCCGCTCGTTCACGCCGGCCTCATCGGGCTCGCGCTTCTTTTCACCGCCGCCTCCGCCATCTCCGTACAGGATGTTTCCGTCTCGTTTCCGTGGGGAGAGCGATTTCCGGCGCTCGGCGTGCTCGCGGCGCTCGCGGTTTCCATAGGGATTCCCTACGTTCTCCTCGCGTCCACGGGCCCGCTTGTCCAGTATTGGCACGGCTCGCTCTCCGGTAAAGCGCCATACTCCCTTTATGCGCTTTCCAACGCCGCGTCCCTACTCGCGCTCCTCGCGTACCCGTTCCTCATCGAGCCAGTGATTGCGCTCCGCTATCAGCGGGGCGCGTGGATTGCGCTCTTCGCCGTCTACGCGCTCCTCGCCGCCGCGAGCGCGTACGTCTTTTTCTCGCGCGCGGTTTCCGGGAGCCTGGAGAGGCCGCTTCCGGAGCCGGCGTCCCGCGAAGAATTTTTCAGGCGCGTTCTCTGGGTCGCGCTCGCGAGCCTTCCGGCCTTTATGCTCGTCGCGACGACGACGCAGATAACGCAGGTGATAGCGCCCGTGCCCCTCCTCTGGGTCGTCCCGCTCGTTCTCTATCTACTCACGTTCATCATCGCGTTTTCCGGCCGGGGACGCTCGATCTTCACGCCGCTCCTCTTTCTCGCCTCGGCGCTCGCGGCGTGGCGGTTCACTCCCGCCGCGCACGCCGACCTCGCGCTACAGATCCTCTCGTACCTCGGGGTTCTTTTCTTCTGCGGCCTCGCCTGCCACGCGCTCCTCTATCGGATGCGACCGGCCGTCCCGTCCCTGCCGCTCTTCTACCTCCTCCTCTCGCTCGGCGGCGCTCTCGGCGCTCTCGCCGCGAGCATTCTCCCGCCTCTCCTCTTTGCCGACTACTGGGAATTCCCCCTGGGGCTCGCTCTCTCGGGCGCGCTTTCCATCTGGTTGCTTCCCGACGCGTTTTTCCCGCGCATCCTCGACGCGCGCCGCATCTTTATCGCAAAAATCGTTCTCATGCTCCTCGCGGCGTCGCTCTTCGCGCGCCTCGTGCTCGCGGATCAGGGCGCGATCGCCGTTGCGTCGCGCAACTTCTACGGCAACGCAAAGGTCGTCTTCGACGAGAACTTCATCTCCCTGAAGCACGGCACGACGCTCCACGGCACGCAGTTCGCCGATGCCGCCGCGGCGCGCCTGCCCACGACCTACTACACGCCGGGAAGCGGCGTCGGGAGGGCCGTTCTTTTCGAACAGGGAGCGCGCGGCGCGAAGGGCGTGCGCGTCGGGATCATCGGACTCGGCGCGGGCTCTCTCGCGGCGTACTGCCGGCCCGGCCTGCCTGCCGCGGCGCAGGAAGGCGACGCGTACGTGTTCTACGAGATAGACGCGCGGATAGAGCGGATCGCGCGCTCGTACTTCAGCTACCTCTCACATTGCGAAGGGTCGGAAGCGCGCATCGGGGACGGCAGGCTTATCCTCGAAGCGGAGCGCGAGCGCGGCGCGCTCGGCGCGTACGACGTGCTCGCGGTGGACGCATTCAGCGATGACACCATCCCCGTGCACCTCCTGACCCTGCAGGCCTTCGAGCTCTACGCGGCGCATCTGCGTTCTCCAGAGAGCATCCTCGCCGTCCACATATCCAACCGCTACCTCGATCTCGGCCCGGTCGTCTTCCGCCTCGCGGCAGAGCTCGGATTCAACGCGGCGCTCGTCGCCGATTCCGGCGAATCCACGCCGGGAGGAACGCCCTCCAACTGGGTCGTCTTGTCGAAAGATGCGGGAGTCTTTCACTCGACGGCGTTCGTAAATGCCGGCTCCTTTCCGCCGGCTCCGGCAGAGCGCCCGTGGACCGACGACTACAGCTCGCTTTTCCCCGCGCTCGACATCCCGAAGCCGTGGGAATGACCTTGTCCGCCCACCAGGAGTCGAACCTGGGACCATCTCCTTAAAAGGGAGCTGCTCTACCGACTGAGCTATGGGCGGATATATGAAATATAACTTCTTAATGCCGTAAGCTCAAAGCCGCGCTATTCAGAGCGGCAGGTCGAACGCGAATGCGCCGGGGCCCGTGAGAACGAGGGAAAGGGATATCGCGAGCGCGAGAAGCGCGCTCGAAACCGGCGTCGCCCGCGCCGCTCTCTGGAAAATCCAGACGGCGGCGATGATCGCTCCGGCGAGCGCGGCGGGCTGAGTCCATGCGCCGAGAAGGAGCGCGAGAGCGACAGCGACCTCGGCGAACGCCAGCGTGCGGGAGGCGGTATCGCCGCGTTGCGCGTGGACCCATGCCGCGCGCGCAAAGACGGCGGCGAGCGCGAGCCGGAGGAGTGTCGCGGCGAGCGGAGAGAGGAAGAGGATTTCTGGGAAGACGGAAAGCATGAGGACAGTATACAGGTAACAGTTGACAGTTAACAGCGGATGCAGTTTGTGGGGTATGTTCTGTAGACTGTAGACTGTCATCTGTAAACTATGATCGCTGTCTTACTGCACAATGTGAGGAGCGCGCACAATGTCGGCTCGATATTCCGCACGGCGGATGCCGCCGGTGTTTCTACGATCTATCTCACGGGAGTCACGCCCGCGCCCGTCGACAGGTTTGGGCGCGCGCGGAAGGATATCGCGAAAGTGGCGCTGGGCGCGGAGCGCGCCGTCTCGTGGGAAAAGAAGCGTTCCGCACACGCGGTCGTGTCGGCGCTCCGCGGAAAAGGCTGGCGCATCGTGGGCGTCGAACAGGACGCCCGGGCGCGCGATTACCGCTCGCTCCGCTCGCGTACGAAGACGCTGTTCGTGTTCGGCAACGAGGTTAGCGGCCTTCCGAGATCGGTGCGCGATGCGTGCGATGTACTCATCGAAATTCCCATGCGTGGGGCAGTGGTCCGACAAGCTCACCATCCGCAACATACCGGTCGCGGAAAGGAGTCGCTCAATGTTTCCGTCGCGGCCGGCATCGTTCTATTTTTGATGCGACGTGGGAAGTATATCGCATGAATGTAACAGCTGTTACATTCATGCGAGACGCGAAGTTCGAATGTCTACCTCACACTCCTTTGCGCCCGCATCAGTATGAGACCACGTCCACCGTGCGACCCTCCGCGTCGAGGAGGCGGATGATGTCGTGCGAGTTGCGCCACAGCTCGCCCCCGGCGTTCAGATAGATGCGCCACGCGTCGCGCGCGAAACTGCTCGCGTGCCGGTAATTCTGCACACAGCCGTTGTAGGAGAGATTGTTCGCGAGAAATATCCGGCAGGCGGGAGCCACGCCGGGAGGGGGCGAGAGGGGGAACGTGCAGGGAGGGAGCGTTTGCACGAAGTCGTAGCAGGCGTCGCCGTACGTACGCAGGTTGTCCGGCGTGAGGGGAAGCGATTCCGCGGGCGGTGGGCAACTGCGGGAGAGCGGGGGCGTGAACGCCTGCAATCCGCGGAGGTAGCCGGTGCACGCGTTCTCCCTGAACGACGTCCCGACCGGCGAGGCAGGGGAGGATGCGACGGCTGTCGCGCCCGGATCGAGGTAGATGTCTTTCTGCGCGTTCACGTCGCCCATGATGAATATCTCCGCGCCGCGCGGAATGTAGGCGCGAATGCCGGTGAGCGCGCTCTGCAATGACCAGCCGCCGAGAGAGACGGGCGCAGTGTTGTCCGGCGAGGCTTCCAGTTCGACGTATTCCGCGGCGCGGCCTTCGGCCGCACCGCCTTCGCCGATGCGCACCTTCCCGCGATGAGGAGAAGGCTCTCCGAATGTTTTCGCGCGTTCGGCCTCGCTCACAAGCCGCGCATACTCTTCCTGCGACTCCGCGAGCTCTTCTTCCGGCGTTTTCGGCTCCATCGCGTCTTCGGCGTCCATGATATCTGATACATCGGGGCCGAGGGTGAGCCCCTCCGGTTGCCACGGAAGGCGAAAGAAGCTCCCGGTCGAAGTGCTGTACGAGAATAGGGCATAGAGCGGATTCGTGATACCTCGCGCCGCCTGCACTGTCTTGCCCACGCCGCCCGTAATGAACCACAGGAGAACGAGGAGGATGACGATGATGACCCCGAGCCAGAGAAGGACCGTTTTGAGCATGCGTCTAGTATTATACCCGGTTCGCCGCCCGCTTCTTGAGGAGCGCTTCGAGCTCTTCACGGACGACCCGCGCGTCGTCCCACGGCACTTCTCTGCCGCCCGGACCGCGGATCGAAGGGTCGGTTCCCTTGCCCGTGATGAGGACGGCATCGCCCGTTTCCGCGATCTCGAGCGCGCGCCGTATCGCCTCCCGGCGGTCCATAACGATCTCCGGCGGTTTCTTCATGCCGTGCGCGATGTCGTTGACGATTTGTCTAGGGTCTTCGTCGTACGGGTCTTCGTCGGTGAGTATGACCTCGGCGCACCGCTCATTTGCGATGCGGCCCATGACAGGCCGCTTCCACGCGTCGCGCCCTCCGCCAGCCGCGCTCAAAACGCAGATCTTCCGCGCGTTCTTGTATGCGTCGTAGAGGGCGGCGAGCGAATCCGGCGTGTGCGCGTAGTCAACCACCACGGTGAAATCCTGCTTGCCCGCCTCCGCCGCGCCCGGCGCGGCGGAGGCGGTTCCGGCTTCTATCCGCTCGGCCCGTCCCGGAATATCTCCCATGCCGCCGAGCGCTTCCGCGATCACGGGCGCGGGGATGCCGAGCGCGCGGGCGAGGGTCGCGGCGGCGAGCGCGTTCTTGAGAGAGAACTCGCCAGGAAGCCCGATCGCCACCCTTGCATTTTCAAACGTAAAGTAGCCGCCTTCCCCGCTCGCGGAAAAGGGCGCGCATGCGGCGAGGGAGAAGGGGAGCGCATGCTCGACGGGAAGCGTCAGGTAGCGGCCGCTCTCCTTGTCGTCCGCGTCCGCGACGACGATCCGGGGCCGTTTTCGGGAGCGCGCGATCTGCCGGCCAAGCTCGAACTTCGCGTCGGCGTACGCTTCGTACGAGCCGTGCGATTCGATGTGCTCGGGGGCGAGGTTGGTGAATATGAGCGCGTCGAGGTCGAGGAAGCGGTGCCGGTACTGCCTCGCGCCCTCGGATGTCATTTCGAGGATAGCGGCCGTGCATCCGCCACGGAGCGCGTCGTGGAGAAATTTCTGGATGAAAAACCTGCCCGGCATAGACATGCGCGTCGGGTTCGGGCGCGAGTTTTTGCCTTGCTTGAATCGTATCGAGTCCGCGACGCACGTCGCGTACCCGGCTTTTTCGAGGATCGCGCTCACCATCTCGGCTACCGAGGTTTTGCCTTTCGTGCCGGTAACGCCGACGACGAGCATAGAGCGCGCCGGGTATCCGTGCCAGATCGCCGCGAGCGCGGCGAGCGCGAAATGGTAGGCGGAGAGGGCTCGCGCGAGAGTCGCGGCGGGAACCACGGCGCGGACGAATGCTTTTAATGCTTCGAACATGGCGTTCTCATTTCACGCCCAGAACCTTGAGCGCCGCGCGGAGGCGCTCGCTTCCTTCGGTCACCTCGCGCGGGACGTTCCGCAGGGCATCGCGCGCCTCGTGGAGCGAATAGCCGAGGCTTCGCATCGCTTCGAGCGCGTCCTCGTCGCCCTGCAGGGACGCGCCTCCAGCGCCGACGCCGACTTTCTCGCGCAGTTCGAGGACGATTTTTCCCGCGGTCTTGCGGCCGACGCCGGAGACCTTCGTGAGGTACTGGGCGTTTCCCTGCGCGATCGCTGATCGGAGCGTCTCTACCGGGGCGAGATCGAGGATCGCGAGGGCGGATTTGGGGCCGACGCCGGAAACGGTGAGAAGCGTCTCGAAGAAACGCAATTCCTCCTCGGTTTGGAATCCGTAGAGATCGAGCGCGTTTTCGCGCACCGCGAGGTGCGTCCATAGGGAGGCTTTCTCTCCCGCTTTGAGGGAGGCGAGCGCTTCGCGCGTCGCCGCGATCTTATAGCCGACGCCTCCCGCAGAGAGTATGACGAATCCGGCTCGTCTGACGGAAACCTCGCCTTCGATACGGCCGATCATGGGAGTAAGTGTACAGCGTACAGCGAACAGCGAACAGTGAACAGAGGAACCACGCTTGTCTAGAGCCGCCTGGTGGTGTAGTATCGCTCGACATGGCACGTACAAGTTCAGCCAAAAAAGCACAGCGAGTGGCGCTTCGCCGCCGCGTTTTCAACGCGCGGCGCAAGAAGGCGATGAAGGACGCCGTAAAAAATGTTTCAAGACTCGTCGCGGCAAAAGACGGGAAGGCGGCGGAAGCGGCGCTTCCCGCGCTCTACAAAGCGCTCGACAAAGCCGCAAAGAACGGCACCATCAAGAAGAACACCGCGGCACGGATGAAATCGCGCATCACGAAGAGGACGCAGGCGCTTTCCGCATAGGCTGTTTGCCCTGACCGACCCCCCGCGTTCGATCGCCACACTGATGTGCTCCCGGTTGGAATCGAACCAACATCGTATCCTCCGCAAGGATATATCCTATCCATTGAACGACGGGAGCGTGGAGAGAATGTACCATACTACGCGCTTTTCCACATTCATGCGTAGGAAGCGGCGTGGAGGGAGTATCATGGTGTCATGGAGGAACCTTCTGCGAAGGGGAGCCGCGGGCTGTCCGTTATTGGAGCTCTCGCGCTCGTCGGAGCTATCGCACTCGGCGGGATGACCTTCGTCGGCAATGTAACGTTTTTTACTACGAGTCCCAGCCTTGTTTTCGCGGCCGACGCACCAAAATCCGCGCCTGCCACGTCAAAAGATTGCGGGAAGACACAATATCTCGAGCGAAAAGCAAACTCCACCCCTAATCCAAAGAAAAGTGTTAGCAATATCCAGCAAGAATGTATTGCCGGTTGCGTGTATGTAGTAAGCCCCCATATTGGGACCACTCCCTCTAGTGGTGGTAAAAAAATCATTGGTTCTAAAGTGAGTCCCGTGAATGCAAAGCCAGCATCGAGCTCCGGCTCGTGTGTAGTCTACCGATGCGGAATGCATATTCCTGACAACAAGGAACCAAGCAGATCCAGGAGCGTACCGATAACAACGCCGAACGCTCCCCCGCTTACCGGCATTTGCGATAGATTCGAAATCGCCACGGAGTCCACAGGGTGGAGCTGGTTCGGGGCGTGGAAAAAAAATCCCAATGCGGATGCAAAACTTGACGAGATAACGAATTCAGCGCTGGAATATGCGGCTGAAAAACAAACGAAAAAAGTAGTTGATGAGATTTCTTCAAGAGGCGAATCAGCTGTTCCAACAAATCTGAACGAAAACGGACTAAAGACTTTACGCGACGCCCTGACGGCAGAGGGCAAGTCCGCGTGGCTCTCTTCAACAAGGACTAACACTAACGCTGGAATAGCAGAAGTAAAAAAACAACTCAATGCGATAGCGGACGGAGTAAAAGACAGCGCTTCTCCGCCGACGAACATAAAAAAGTATGGTGACGATCCAACGACGGGAATACTCTTTGTCTCAGAGGAATTAGCTAATCGGCTAAAAAATAATGAAGGGTATAGATGCAATGATGCGGGAGATGGAACATGGACATGCATTCCGCCCGCGCAGAATGCAAGAACCTTGACCCCTCCTCCAGACCCGCGCAAAGCTGAACAAGAGAGAATACGGCAGCTTGAGGAGCAACTAAGAGCGGCGAACGCGCGACAGCAACAACAACAAACCTTCGGTAATCCAAGCGGCGCGGGGAGTGGCAGTGGCGGTCTTGGTAGCTTGGGGCAGATGCTGAAGGGTATCACGGGCGGCGGACAGCCGGCGGCGGGGAACGGAGTGCCACAGCCGGCCGGCACATGCTCCCCGAGCTTTATATGCGGCGGCAATACTCTGTATTCGCGCAACAACCAGTGCGTCGACCAGGCGGTGCAACAATGCCCCTACGGCTGTTCGGGCAACCAGTGCGCGCAGACGCCCTCGCAGTGCCAACCCGCGCCGACCCAGCCCAATCCCGCCAACTGCCAAAACGGCACATGGAAGCCCACCTACGGCGGCCAGAACAACGCGTGCGTCGTCGGATGGCAGTGCGTTCCCGGTGGAGGGGGCGATGCGGGCGCGCCCGTCGCACAGCTTTCCTGCCAGCCGAAAGTGGCCGACGCCGGCATGACGCTCTCCCTCACGTGGTCGTGCTCGGCGGGGGTTTCCACGGGGGCCGGCTTTTCGACGGAAGGTGCGCTCTCCGGCGCAACGACGACCGTCGTTTCCTCTCCGCCCGGCAACACGAACACCGCGACATACGGGCTCACCTGCTCGAACGAGGGAAGGACAGGGAGCGCGCAGTGCAGTGTGCAAGTCGCAAAACCTGGCATCGTTCTCATTGCGAACCCCAAGCAGGTCGCATCGGGCAAAACCTCCGCGCTCGGGTGGGTGACCGCGAGCATGCAGTCGTGCGTCATTTCGAGCCCCGATTTGCCCGAATTCACCTCGCAGAACGCGAACAACACGAGCGTGAACGGCACCGCGCTCACGCCGCCCCTCACTGCCGTGAATGCCGCGACGACCACCTACGGCTTCCTGCTCCACTGCATAACGCTCGGCGGCGGCGCGCGCGACGCGACGACGACCGTCATGGCGACGCCGTAGCGCCTCGAACCGAGGACCGTCCTTGGGGAATTCTTAAGGACGATCCTCGCCTCCCGCTCTTCGCGCTTCACAATCCGAAAAACTCGAGGATTTTGTGCCAGACGGGTTCCTTCATCGGCGTCTCCTCGGCGCGCTCCGCGAGGAAGGCGCGCACGAGCTTCGGGTCGATATCCGGGAGCGGGATAACGAGGTTGGGCGAGAGCCACTTGATCGTGTCGACCAGAAGGACCGGCGGGTTCGCGTCGTGGTCCTCGACCCAGAATGAGATGATCTCCTCGTAGCGGTGCATCGTCTCCCCGACGCGGATGCCGCGGTCGGAAAGCTCGAACTCCACCAAGGGCGGCGGGGATTTCGCATGAATGCCCAGAGTCGCCGCGGCGATGAGAATGAGAAGCGCGAAGAGGACGTTGCCGAAGATCGCGCTGATGAGCGCGGTACACGCGGCGAATATCCCGAGCGCCCAGTACCAGTCGCGCGTGCGCTCCACGTGCTCGTGCTCGTACGCTCTCCAGCGGATGGGAGCGGATGGTGTCGGCATACGGCAAAGTATACCAACGTTCCGGACGTTCTACGGACGGATGTAGTTGTTGCAGTCTGACGTGTATCCCCTGATGGAATCGGTCTCGAGGCAGAAGTTGAGGTCGTATGTGCTCCCCGACGAGTACGAGACGTAGCTGTACTGGTAGGTGCTCGGATCCTTCGGCATCGTCGACATGGCGCCGGAGCTTATGAGCGCCGCGCCGACGGTCGAGGTCGCGGTTACGGTCGAGGTCGCCGGCTGTGAGGGGTAACTGCCGAAGTCGGAGGAGTAGAGCGTAAGCGCTTTCTGGAGCTGGTTGATGTCCTCGATGCGCTTCGCGTCGCGCGCGTTGGCCTGCACGCTCGATAGCGAGGCGATGACGATAGAGGCCAAGAGGCCGATAATCGCGATGACGACGAGTAATTCGATAAGCGTAAAGCCCTTTGAGTTCGAGGAGGGCCCCCCGGGTAAGTTCTTCATATGGTCTTTATTGTACAGCCTGCGCAAGCGTCCCTCGGTAGAGGCTGTGAATAGCCGGCGAGGCGAAATGATGTGTACCCCATTTAGCGGACACTTTCGAAACCCACTCCCACGCTCGACTCCTTGAGAAAATGTTCCCTGTATTCGACGGGCGACATCTTG
>MFLB01000045.1:0-12829 GCA_001781445.1 Candidatus Kaiserbacteria bacterium RIFCSPHIGHO2_01_FULL_58_22
AGATGCAGAAAGAAAAGAAGAAATTATTCGACCAATTCCGGCGAAAATGCTAAACTCATTTCGGTTCCGTTTTGCCACTAGAAAATACTAAGACACGTCTGGTGATGCTGTTCCTCCGCGCTCGCGACGGGGGAATGATGCCGGAAAGTGGTACAGTGAGCCGATGGGCGACTACCACGTCGTACTCGGATTGTTGGCAGTGGAGTTCGCCTTTGTTGTGGGAATAGTCTTGCTCCGGCGGCGGGCGCTTGGTATAAAGCCCGCTAATTAGCTATGAATATTACGCTCATCGGCATGTCCGGGGCGGGGAAGAGCCACATCGGAAAGATGCTCGCCGAGCGCCTCGGCATCAAGCTCCTCGATATAGACCGCGACGTGTGGGAGGTCGCATACGGGAAGCCGATACAGGAAATACTCGACGAGCGCGGCGAGGATTGGTATGTGGCGGAGGAGGGGCGGCTCATCATCGAATCGACGAAGGGGAAGGACGGACTCGTCATCTCTCCTCCGGGAAGCGTCGTGTATCAGCCGGATGCGCTGAAACATCTCAAAGCTATATCCACCGTCATATACCTTAAAGTTCCCTTCGAGACGATAGAAGAGCGCAACAAGAATTCAACGCCGCATGCCGTCATCGGCCTCGGCAGGAAGTCTCTCCGCGAGCTGTACGACGAACGCGCGAAACTTTACGAGGAACACGCGCATTGCGTCCTCGAAACGGAGAAATACAACGAACAACAGATCATCGATTCCATCGTCGGTTTGCTCAATATGAAAATGCATGGATGAGATAAAAGAACCTAAACCTGATATTGCAAAGGCTCTCTCCACCGCTTTGGGAAGAGAAGAGCGGCCGCCAGAACACCTTATGGCGATAGTGCCGAATAAGCACTTTTGGTACGAGTTACGACTCTATGACTTCACGGACCAGCGTTTAATTTTGCGGGAGCAAAGCGGCATGCGGCCAGGTCATCTCAAGTCGGGCATGCTTTTCATGGGTGGTTCCGACTTCCCGGTTTTCCTGTATGACCCGGAATCCCGCACGGCTTCGCGCCTCAACGATCCTACTGGATATATATGGGAGGCCAGCAAGAGACTCGAGGATGAGAATCTTGGTCTCATCAAGGCTCCCGAAGAGGAGGAGAAACTTGATCTCATCAAGGATCCCGAAGAAAGCGGGGAGTAAGACTTGCTTTCAGGCGCTCCGCCGGTTTGTTTAAGCCGGGAAAGGGTATTTTTCTCCCGCATCGATGGCCGAAAGGGTCTGCAGTCCTTGGTGGAGGGCGCGCGCGTCGTGCGTACGGATGTAGTCTACTCCCTGCGTTGCCGCGAAAAGTTCAGCCGCAAGCGTGCGGCTCTGGATATCAACTTCGTCGGATTTTGCGAGATTGCGCAAGAATGATTTCCGCGATACGGAGATCATCACGGGGAATTCGAAATGTTTTTTCAACGCGGCGATATGCGCCAACACCACGAGGCTCGGCTCCGGGTTGCTTGCGAGGAAGAATCCCATGCCCGGATCGATGATGAGCCTGTCTTTTGAGATTCCTGCCGATAGAAGCTGTGGCAATCGTGTTTCGAAAAAAGAGCGGATCGAATCGAACACCTCTTCCGGAGTTTTGGGAACGCGGATTGCCTTATCGAGATCTGAAATGAAGTGCATCACAATAAGCTTGGCGCTCGAAGAAGCGAGTTCGTCATAAAGACTCTCGTCGGGAAATCCGCGTATGTCGTTGAGGTATGCCGCCTTGTGCGAAAGCGCGAAGCGCTGAACCTCGGGCTTCGTCGCGTCTATCGAGACGGGGCAGTCAAGGGACTCGAGAACGGGCTTCATGCGGCCAATTTCGACGTCAGCCGGCACCGGCGCGGCGTGCGGATTGCTCGATGCGCCGCTCAATTCGACGATGTCGGCTCCGTCTTTCAGGAGTTCTCGCGCGTGCGCCATCGCCGCCTCCGGCTCGACGAATTTTCCTCCGTCGGAAAAAGAATCAGTCGTTATGTTCACTATTCCAACAATTTTTGGCCTGGTCATAGACAGCACATTCTCTCATTCGTACGAATGAGAGAATGGTTTAACGTCTTCGTGTCCTTCTACACGTGAGAGGAGAGTCTCGATCGGTACGCCGAGGACCGGATGCACAAAATCAGGGGCGATATCATTCATCGGCACGAGCACGAAAGCACGCTCCGCAATTTTTGGGTGCGGTATTTTCAATTCCGGTGTTTCGATGATTTTATGTCCGAAAAACAATATATCGATGTCGATACTGCGCGGCTGATTCTTCCGGTGTTCGCCCATTTCTTTCTGTATGGTATCGATCTTTTGAAATACCTCGTGCGCGGAAAGCTCTGTTTCCGCTTGGATTGTCATATTCAAAAATTCCGGTTGCTCTTTGACGTACATCGGCATGGTGCGATATATCGCACTATGTTTCTCCAAGCGTATTTCGGGGGCAAGCCGCTCTATCGCGTGCCGGAGATTATCTTCACGGTTGCCGACGTTTGAACCAAGACCGAGAAAGATTTCCATGCCCGGTTAGTAGAATGTGCCTTTGCGGCAGGCCTGCATGCATGGTTGCCGCGGCGTGAGCGACGAACTCTTACCTAGTGCGCTTTGGATACGTCTGTTGTTTTTTTTCATACTCAATGCGAGCCTAAGGCACATTTCACTACCGGGCATGCTATCGCGGCCGAACGATCGTCACGCCTGGAGTGCCGAGTGGAAGCGCCTTTGGTTTTCTGACTGTTACTGAAACTGTCTTTACCCTTGGATTCTCGAGAATGCGCGTCGCTATCTTGTCCGCAAGGACTTCGATAAGGCGACATGACGGCCCCTCGAAGATTTCTCGGGCGATCGCCACAAAGTCTTTGTAATTCGCGGCGTCGTCAATATCGTCCGATGCGATCGCAGTCTTCGTGTCCACTTCAGCCGAAATTTCGATATGAAATTCGCGGGGTGTTTCCCGTTCATGGTCGCCCACACCGTGCTTACCGATCAACACCAGATTTTCTACGAAAACGTTGTCCATACTTACTTCAGGCCTTCCAGAACGTCGGAGGTGGGCTTCGCGACGCTCATGCTGTAGAAGTGGATGCCCGGCACGCCGTGGGCCAGGAGATCTTTGCATTGCGCTATAGTCGAATCAATGCCGGCGCGATAGATGTCCTCTTCTTTCTCGAAGCGATTGATCGAATCTTGCACAGCCTGCGGGATTTTGGTGTAAAAGATGCGCGGTAGCGCCTCAAGGTGCTGTTTTTTGTAGAGTGGCTTTATGCCGGGGATGACGGGAACATTGATCCCTCGGCGGGCTATTTCGTCTCGGAAAGAGTAGAACGCCGTATTGTCGAAAAACATCTGCGTGATGATGAAGTGCGAGCCAGCGTCTATCTTCTTCTTGAGGTTTTTCAAATCGGTATCAAAGTCCGGCGCTTCAAAGTGTTTTTCTGGGTAGCCGGCCACACCGATGCAGAAATCGGTTTTGTCGGCATTCTCCATGGGATCGAGATACTCGCCCCTGTTCATGCGCTGCATCTGCTCGACGAGGTCGGAGGCGTAGATATTCGCAAATTCTCCGTCATTGGGAGGCCCGTCGCCGCGTAGGGCAAGCACATTCTCCAGCCCATGGAAGCGGAGCGTGAGGAGCATATCTTCGGTCTCATCCTTGGTGAATCCGCGGCAGATTACGTGCGGCGTCGGCACGACCCCGAAGCGCGATTGCGCGGCGATGCAGATCGCATTCGTGTCGAGGCGTTTGTTCTTGATGCGCTCTATCTTTTTGCCGTTCACTTCCTCGATAGTTCGCTCGTGGGCGTGCGAGGTAACGCTCATGAACGCGGGCTTGTAGCGCATCAATCCCTCGAGCTCTCCAAAGAGGGTTTCCATGCGCGTTCCCTTTTTCGGGGGAATAATCTCGATCGAGGTGAACGGTTTCGTCGAGTGTTTAATGAGGTCCGTTACTTTCATATTGTTTAGGGGCTTTTTCCGCCCAAGGCGGATCCGTCTCCGGCGGAGAAACTCCGTGCGAAGCGCTCTCGTAGAATACGCACGGCTTCCATCATACGCTCCAGTTGCGTCCACGCCTCCTCTCCCCGCGTCTTGAGGCCGCAATCGGGGTTGATCCAGACGCGGCGGGGGTCCATGTCGAGCGAGGAGGGGATGGCGAGCATCTCCTCGACCTCGGGGAGCCGGGGACTGTGCACGTCGAACACGCCGAGGCCGAGCGAGGCGGGAAATCCGGAGGCGCGGATCGAGGCCGCGACCTTGCCCTTCGCCTTGCTGTCCTCGATAGAGAGCACGTCGGTGCCCATGTCCCTGATGGCGTCGAGGATGTCGCCAAATTCGGAAAAGCACATGTGCGAATGGATTATCGTTTCGTCCGGCACGGACGCGAAGGTAAGCCGGAATGCGTTGACGGCGTGGCGCAGGTAATGCGCTTGGCGCTTCGCGTCGAGTGGAAGCCCTTCGCGGAGCGCCGGCTCGTCTATCTGGATGTGGATAGCGCCCCCGGCGACGAGGTCTTTGACCTCTTTGGCGAGCGCGCGCGCGACCATGTAGTACTGCGCCTCTTTCTCCATGTCCTCGCGCGGGAACGACCACTGCACGATTGTTACCGGCCCGGTGAGCATTCCCTTCACGGGTTTCTTCGTGCACGATTGGGCGTAGGTTGTCCACGGCACGGTGAATGCGCGAGGGCGATCCACGTCTCCCGTGATAACGGGCGGGCGCACGTGCCGCGTGCCGTATGACTGCACCGGCCCCTTGATCGGGGTGAACCCGGAGAAATTCTCGGCGAAGTACTGCACCATGTCGTTGCGCTCGAATTCGCCGTGGACGAGAATGTCGAGGCCGAGCTTCTCCTGCCGCTCCACGCACTCCTTCGTGCGTTCCTTGATGAAGGTCTCGTATTCGGCTTCCGAGACGGCTCCCTCGCGAAGATCTTTGCGAGCTTTCCGTATCTCGGCGGTCTGCGGGAAGCTCCCGATCGTCGTCGTGGGATAGGCGATGGGGCTCACCCAGAAGGTTTTGCGCGCGCGCTCGAAACGCTCCTCCGGAAGCGCGGCTGGATGAGGGGTAAAGGGCGCGAACTCCGCATTCCCCGATTTGAGCGACGCGAGTTCCGCGATCTTCTCCTCGGCGAAGGAAAAGGGGAACGCCTCGCCTTTGGCGGAAAGGGGGACGTGCAGGAGGGAGCATGAGGGCGAGATGTAGAGCCGCTCATCGGGAACGGACGCCCGGATCGTGCCGAGCAGTTCTTTCGTTCGCGCGGAGATCGGCCAGACATTGCGTCCGTTCACGACGCCGGCGACGAGCGCCTTGTCTTTCGGGAATTTCGCGAGGAGAGAGAGGTTCTCGGGGCCGTCGACGAAATCCAATCCGATGCCGGCGACGGGGAAGGCGAAGAGCCGGTCGGCGAGATCGTTCACCGCGCCGAAATAGACGTGGAGGTGCACGGCGCGCTCGAGGCCTTTGAGGAAGTCGCCGTATCCGTCCGGGATGCCGCGCGTGAGAAAGGAGGGCTCTTCGAGCTGGACGATGGTATGGGCGGGGAGCGAGGCGATGAACGCGCGATACTCGGCGCCGAGGAGGGCGAAGAGTTCGGGCATCGGGCGCGGCGTCTTGTTGATGGCGTACGAGAGGAGCGTCCACGGGCCGATGAGCGCGAGTTTGGCGCGGGAGTCGGAGAGGTCGGGCAGGGCGGCTTCTTTCTGCCATTTGGGATCGCGCTCGATCTCCGGCTGGACGACGTGGTAATTGGTGTTGAACCACTTCACCATCGGCGAGGCCGGCTTCCCTTCTGCGCCGCGGGGGATGGAAAGGTAGGTCGAAAGCGAGCGGGCCGTTTCTTCCGGCGCGCCGAATCGCGAAGGCGCGAGAGAAAAACGCACGGCGGTCGAAAGAAGGCGGTCGTAGAGGTCGATGTCTCCCGCCGGGACGAGGTCGAGGTTTTTTTGGGCGCGCCTGTTGTACTCTTCCACTTCCGCGAATGCGCGGCGCACCTCTTCCTCGCCTGCGGCGCCCCTCCAGAATCGCTCGACCGTTTGCTTGATGAGCGACTGGTAGGTGTTGGGAAATCCGAGAGTCGTGGTTTTCATCCCGTTAGAAGTAGGAAGCTTGCGCTTCCGACTCGAAAATTATGTTTTGTAAGCACTCGACCATTGAAAGCCATACATGGAATCTGCCACGATCTGAACTTCCGCGACTTCTAACGGGATTCATGTTGGATGAGAATACCATCAGGCGCCGATAGTGTCGAGAAATTTCGGTCTTATGGTATGGGTTTATATGCTAGTATGGAGCCCAATGAGTCCCGCCCTTTCCATACGTCGCGTATATCACACCACATCATTTGTAAGTGGTTTTTCAATTTTGCAGACGTCCATTACTGGTGTAGAAAGAGCGGGATGAGCAACGGGCGCAATTTCCGGGAGCTTCTGGAGGGGCAGTGGAGCGAGGGCAAGTTTCTCTGCGTGGGACTCGACGCCGACATCACCAAGATTCCCTCCGCGGCGGAGAAGGAGGACACGCGGGCTATCATCGTCGCGTTCAACCGCCGCCTAGTAGACGCGACGAAAGATCTCGTGTGCTCGTACAAGCCGAATCCGGCGTTCTACGAAGCGCACGGCGACGAGGGCTGGGCGGCATTGCGCGAGACCATCATGTACATACACGAGGCCGCGCCGGAAGTCGCCGTCATTCTTGACGCGAAGCGCGGCGACATCGGCAACACGAACGAGCAGTACGCGCTCTCGGCGTTCGAACACCTGCAGGCGGACGCCATCACCGTACAGCCCTACCTCGGCAGGGAGCCCTTGGAGCCGTTCTACTCGCGGAAGGACAAGGGAGTCATCGTCCTCTGCCACACTTCGAATCCCGGAGCTGGCGAGATACAGGGTCTTGAAGTATCACAATCCGATGAGGTCAGACCTCATCGGATCGCAGAGCCTTTGTACAAGCTGGTCGCGCGGCTCGCGGCGACGAGCTGGAACGGGAATGGCAACTCCTGCGTCATGGTCGGGGCGACGTACCCGAAGGAACTCGGCGAGGTGCGCGCCATCGTCGGCGACATGCCCATCCTCATCGCGGGCATCGGCGCGCAGGAGGGAAGCTTGCAAAAGACGATACAGAACGGCTTGGACAGCCGGAAACGCGGCCTCATCGTGAACGCGGCGCGCTCCATCATCTACGCGTCTCGGGAAGCGGATTTCGCCGAGGTCGCGCGGAAAAAGACGGAGGAGCTTCATCACGCCATCGCGAGCGTGCTATAACATAGTTGTCATGACCGAATCGGAAGTATTGGATCTGTTGCAGAAGGTCGGCGCGTTCCGGAGCGGGCACTTCGTGTTCACGCACGGCAGGCACAGCGATTCGTATGTGAACAAAGACGCGCTCTACCCATACACGCGCGACACGTCCCTGCTGTGCAAGGCCATGGCCGAACGGTTCGCGGACAAGGGCATCGAGGTCGTCGCCGGCCCCACGATGGGCGCGGCGATACTCGCCCAACTCGTGGCGTACCATCTCTCGGAACTCACCGGCAAGGAGGTATACGGCGTGTACGCCGACAAAGACGGGCAGGGAGGGTTCGTTCTCCGGCGCGGGTACGACGACATCGTGAAGGGCAAGAAAACGCTCGTCGTGGAGGATCTCACGACCACCGGCGGCTCCATCAAGAAGGTCGTCGAGGTCGCGCGCGCGGCGGGCGGCGATGTGGTCGGCGCCATAGCCATCGTAAACCGGGGCGGCGTGACGAAGGAGCAAGTGGGGGATCCTCCCGTTTTCGCCTCGCTCGTCGAACTGCACCTAGAATCGTGGGACGAATCGGAGTGCGAACTGTGCAAGAAGGGTATCCCCGTCAACACCGACATCGGACATGGCCGCGAATTTGCGGCTAAGAAAGGGCATTAGGAGGTATATGCTATAATCCCAGGCACTTATTAGTATAGGTTGCAACGCTAATGTATATGAAAAATTTTATTTGGGCTCTTGTAGTGGTAGTTATATTAGGTGGAGGATATCTGTTATTGCAGAATAAGGCTGCTCCTGCCACACAAACGGATACAACTACGCCGACCTCAGATACAACGAATACGAACGGTTCTTTAGGCGCGAATGTTGGAGTTGAGGTCGGGATTAACACGCCGACGGTTGTTACGTATTCCACGGCGGGTTTCAGCCCCTCCGAGGTCACCGTTAAAAAAGGAGGAACCGTGACATGGACGAATACGAGTGGCGGCGACATGTGGGTAGCCTCGGGTCCTCACCCGGCGCACACGGGCTACAGCGGCACGGCGCTTGCGGCGCACTGCCCCGACACGACCGGTACGGCGCTGGATCAGTGCGCGAACGGTTCCACATACACGTTCACATTCGACAAGGTCGGCATCTGGCCGTACCACAACCACTCCGCTTCGACAAAGTTCGGCAAAGTGATAGTTGTCGAGCAGTAAACAGGGACGCTCGGAGTTGGTGTACAGTATTGACATGACAGACACCCCGGAGCTTCCCGAAGAATTGATCCTCCGGTTGCAACGCCTCCAGCTTCTACGCTACGGAGAGAATCCGCACCAGGCCGCGGCGCTCTATCGGAATCCTCTCGAGCCGGAGCGGCCGTGCGTCGCGCGAGCGCGCAAGGCGCAAGGCAAAGAGCTCTCGTACAACAATCTCCTCGACGCCGACGCGGCCTTCGAGTGCGTGGCGGAATTTTCGGAGCCTGCGGCCGTCATCGTCAAGCACACCAATCCCTGCGGCGCGGCGATAGGGGCGACTCCCCACGAAGCATACACGAAAGCGCTCGCGTGCGATTCTGTCTCCGCCTTCGGCGGCATCGTCGCGCTCAATCGTCAGATAGGCAGGGAAGTGGCCGAGGAGATAACGCTCCTTTTCGTCGAAGTCGTCGTCGCTCCCGATGCGGCGCCGGACGCTCTCGAAGTCTTTGCCAAGAAACCGAACGTGCGCGTGCTCCTCACCGGCTCCATGCCCGATCTGAAAGCCACGACGCTTGCGATGCGTTCGATATCGGGCGGCATTCTCGTGCAGGAGCGCGACAACGCCGTTCTCGAGGAACTGAAGGTGGTCTCGAAGCGGGCTCCCACCGATGAAGAGATGGCCGACCTGAAATTCGCATTCACCATCGCGAAGCACGTCAAATCCAATGCCATCGTCTACGCGAAGGACGGCGCGACGGTGGGCGTGGGCGCCGGGCAGATGAGCCGCATTGACTCAACGAAAATAGCGGGCGAGAAGGCAGGGAAGCGAACGGCAGGAAGCGTCATGGCCTCCGACGCGTTCTTCCCCTTTCCCGACGTCGTCGTTGCCGCGCACGAAGCCGGCATCACGGCCATCATAGAGCCAGGCGGCTCTAAGAACGATCAGGCATCCATCGATGCCGTTGATAAGCACGGCATGGCGATGGTCTTCACCGGTGTCCGGCATTTTAGGCATTAATATTCGGGTTTACGAAACCCGAAATTCCAGTTTATGCACATATGTACATAAACTGGAATTGGCTCATTGACGGCGGAGAGACATGTAGATGTCTTCGAGAGCTTTGACGGCGTCGCCGGCGGCGATGTTGTTCTGGTGGTAGAGGCCGTCGGTCACGTCGCCTGCCGCCCACACGCGCGGGTGCGAAGTGCGCTGGGTCTTCGGGTCTGTCTTTATCTGCTTGACGGCGTTCATCTCAAGCGTATCGCCGAGCCACTCGGTGTTCGGCAAAAGGCCGATCTCCACGAAGATTCCTTCGACAGGCAAAAGCGCTTCTTGCCCATTTCCCGTGTCTTTATATTTTAATCCCGTGACGAACTGTTCACCGACAACCTCCGTCGGTTCCACGTTCTTCAAAAGCCGCATGTTGGAGTGTGCGAGCGCCGCCGCAAGGGTAACCTCGTCCGCGCGCGGCTCTCCACGGCTAAGAAGCGTGACGCTTTTGCAGTAGGCGAGAAGCTGGAGCGCGGTCTCGAAGCCCGCGTTCCCCCCGCCGACGACCGCCACGTCTTTGTCCGCAAAAAGGGGGCCATCGCACGAGGCGCAGTAGGTGAGACCCTTTTGGTCGAATTCTTTGGCTCCCGGAATATCGAGCGTGCGTCGGCGCGCGCCGCTTGTTATGAGGACCGCCCTCGCTTCCATCTTTTTCCCATCCTTCAGCTCGACGACGACCTTGTCGTCTTGCGGCAAGAGAGACGTTGCACGCATGGGGAACAGTATTTCGACGAACGCTCCTTTATAGGTTTCGACGTGCGCTTTGAGATTCTTCGCGAGATCGGCTCCCGAAATGGAAGGCGTGCCTATCCAGTTCTGCACGTCGAGGGAGACGTTGCTCTGCCCGCCCCATTCTTCCGTCACGAGAAGCGTTTTGAGGCGCTTGCGGGCGGCGTACACGGCCGCCGCCGCCGCCGCAGGGCCGCCACCGACGATCACTAAGTCATACATACAAGTGAACAGTGAACAGCAAACAGTGAACAGAAGGATACCACAGGATTTCCTGTTCTCTGTTCACTATTCTCTATTCGCTACTTCCGTCGTAAAAACGACGGAAGTCCTCCCCATCCCTCGTCTTCATCAGCGGCCTTGACCGGCTCTTTTGCCTTTGGCTTTTCGGTTTGAGCCGTTTTTTCCGACTTCTTTTCTTCACGCTCGCGCATTGTTGCCGGAGGAACGTCTTGTTCCTTTTTGGGCGTGAAGCGCTGTCCGCTCCCGAAGAGGGAGGCGCGCACGCCGCCCTCGGGGAAGCCCGTCGCTATCACCGTTACGCGCACTGCGCCCTTCTTCAGCGAGGGATCGGTAACGGCGCCGAAGATGACCTTTGCGTCCGCGTCTATGGCTTCGGTGATGACATTGGCGGCATCCTGCACCTCCAGCATGCCGAGATCTTCGCCGCCCGCGATGGAGAAGAGCACGCCCTTCGCACCGTGTATGGAAACTTCGAGGAGCGGGGAGTTGATCGCGGCGCGGGCGGCGAGCTCGGCGCGCTTCTCGCCGATCCCTGTGCCGATGCCCATGAGGGCGCTTCCGGCGTTCTGCATCACCGCGCGCACGTCGGCGAAGTCGACGTTGATGATGCCCGTTTGCGTGATGAGGTCGGAGATGCCCTCGACGGCCTGCTTCAGGATGTCGTCGCACATCGCGAAGGCGTTCTTGATGCCTGTTTCGCGCGTGACGATCGCGAGGAGCTTGTCGTTGGGGATGATGATGAGCGCGTCGACGGCTTTGCGGAGTTCGGAGAGGCCCTGCTCCGCGAGGCGCGCGCGCTGGGCGCCCTCGAAGCTGAACGGTTTCGTGACGACGCCGACGGTGAGCGCGCCGAGCTCGCGCGCGACCTTGGCGACGACGGGTGCCCCGCCCGTGCCAGTGCCGCCGCCCATGCCGCAGGTGATAAAGACCATGTCGGAGCCTTTTATCGCCTCCTGTATCTCCTCGCGCGTCTCATCGGCGGCCTGCTTTCCAAGATCGGCGTTCATGCCGGTACCCAATCCGCGCGTGAGCGCTTTTCCGATATGGATCTTGCGCTTCGCTTTGTTCTTGTGCAGGTCCTGGCCGTCGGTGTTGACCGCGATGAAGTCCACTCCCTGCACATGGCTTGCGACCATGTGGTTGACGGCGTTGCCTCCCGATCCGCCGACGCCTATCACTCGAATCCGTGCGAACGACTCGACATCGGGCTTCACGAGCTTGCTCATGCGCGCCATAGTACCACTTTCGCACGAACGGCAAACTTGACACAATGTATTTTTGTATTCTCGTTCATTAACGACATCGTAAGTTGTTATGTCGTTTATGGCAGGAGCGAACGGATGGCCTGTTTCACCGAGTCCCACGCATTGCCGGCTATCTCGCCGAGCGAGGCGCCGCTCTCCGCGGCGTCTTCGGCATACGCCCAGCGGCACAGTCCGTAGGCGACGGCCCACGTCGCGTCCACTCCCGCGGAGCGCGGGAGGTAGCCGATCTGGGAGATCTGTGAAGGGAGCTTAAGGACCGCGCGCGCGACTTCGGAAGCGCCGACGAGCCCGGAGCCGCCGCCGGTGAGCACGATGCCCGCCGGAAGGAGGCGCGCGCGGCCGATCGCCTTGAGATGCGCATTGACGAGCGCAAACATGTCTTTGAGGCGCGCCGCGACTATCGCTTCCATCCGTTTCGGCGGGATGTCCGAGCCGGTCACCGCGCCGCGCTTCATCTGCTCGGCTTCTTGGAGCGGTATCTGTAGCGAGAGCGCGATCGCGTTCGTGATGTCCGCAGAGCCGCCCGAAAACACTCTCGCGGAGACGGGCGTGTCGTTATCGAAGACGATGATGGAAAGGGTTTCGGCGCCGATGTTGGCCAGACACACGCCGGCTGTTTTCTGCGACTTCGAAAGCGTCGCGAAGCTCGCGGCCAAGGGCGAGGCCATGACGCCCTCGACCTCTATCCCGGCGCCTTCGACCGCTTCGATGAGCTCGTCGTGATGATGCGCGAGCATGGTGATGAGAAGGCAGTCGAGCGAGAGCTTCGTGCCCTGAAGTCCCTGGGGCTTCCCGAAGACCTTCGCGCCGTCGATGCGGTATTCGAGCGGGATAGTATGAATGACTGTGCGGTTGACGAGCCTGGACGCGGCGCGCTTCTCGCTCTCCTTGAGCGCGCGCTCGAGCATCGCCTCCGTCACGATGCCGCCGGAAGGCGTCAGCGTCACTTCGCCCGTGCTCCGCAGTTCGTCGAGCCCGATGCCGCCGAGCGCGACGCGGGCCCGCCGCACTCTCACTTTCGCCGCGCTCGCGGCCCGGTGCAAGGCCTCGCGGACGCTTTTCGTCGCCTCCTTGCCTTCGACGACGTACCCGTGGCGTAGGCCTTTCGAGCTCG
>MFLB01000045.1:12884-18920 GCA_001781445.1 Candidatus Kaiserbacteria bacterium RIFCSPHIGHO2_01_FULL_58_22
GATGACGGCCTTGACGTGAGAGGTGCCGATGTCGATGCCGGTATATATCTTGCGCATTGACGCCATTGTACCTCACGGGGAGCGCGGGCGGTGAACGGCGAACAGTGAATAGTTCAAGTAAACCTTCGCATGATGCGCGCTTCTTCTCGTTCCATTTTTGGACCGTGTCGTAGACCTTTGAGATGCAAACAGCCGTGTATGAAAAGGAGCGCGAGGCGCGCCCGCAGGGGAACGCCGAAGCGCTTCGCTTCGCGCGCGGCCGCGCGCGCGTTCAAGAACATCTCGCCTTCTCGCGCGTCGAGAGAGAAGGAGAGAACGTTGGCCGCGTGCGTTTTCTTCCGATAGGCGCGGTTTACGCGCTTCGCGAGCGGATCGCCGCAGATGACGAGCGAGAGTTCGTAGCGCCGGCCCAAAATGCCGCGCGCGATTTCTTCGTACGGGAGCTGTGGCGAAGCGCCGCGTACCGTCTTACGAATTTCAACGACCGGATTTTTCTCACCGTTCACTGTTTTCTGTTCGCTATCTCGCGATGGGCGTGCCTTCCCCGAGGCGGGCCGGTGGAGGCGATTCGCGCTGGATCGCGAAACCGGGCCGGCCGCGTCGCGGCGGGGCCTCCGCGATCTTGCCCTCTTTGACGAGCCGCTTGTATTCCGTCCGGCGCTTCAGGAGCTTCAGCGCGCGCTTTTTCTTCACGATCTTCGAGGTGCCGCGGGAGAAGTAGCGGCGGCTGCGCATCGTCTTCACGAGGCCCGTGCCCTGCACGCGCCGGCTGAATTTCCGGATGGTCGAAAGCGCGCTCTCGCTTCCGCTCTTCTGCACTTCCGCATTGATGCTCATTCGCGGCACTCTACCACAAAGAGGAGGGGTCAGGCAACAGCCAGAAGCCGCCTGCGTTTCAGGTATCCGGGCAATTCCGGAAGCGTGATCGCGTCTTGGGAGTTCGTCGCGACCTCACGGACGAGTATGGTTCCCTCGACGGCTTCCTTGTGTCCCATGATGAGAACATAGGGGACCGCGTGCCGACGCGCTTCCGCCATCTGCTCTCCGATCCGCTCGTGGCAGAGACCGTGATGCACGGGGATGCCCGCCGCCCGCAATTTTTCGAGGAGTCCCAGACTGCGGCGGCGCGCCTCGACGCCGAGGTGGGCGAAGTATATCGAAGGGATGCCGGGCGTTTCGCGCTTCGGGCGCGCGCGGCCGCGCACTTCGCTCGTGATGGAGATCATGGCGGCGGCGGCGGGCGCGGCGGCGAAGCGCGAGGCGAGCGGGTCGTAGCGCCCGCCGAAGGCGATCGACATCGGCGAGCCGCTCTCCGGGTCTCTCGCCGAGATCTGGTAGAGCGAATGAGACCAGCAGTCGCGGCTTCCAAGCACGTGCGGAGAGAGCTCATACGGCAGTCCGAACACTTCGAGGTACTCCAGCAGGTCCCAGAACCTCCGGCGCTCTTCCTCCGTGAGGTATTCCATCGGCTGTGGCGCGCGCGGCACGGCGGGATGGCCCCGCTCTATCAGCGCGACGAGCGTGCCCAGTGGGTCGAGCGCCACGCGCGGGCGCAGGGTCGGCGAGATCGATTCGATGTGTTTCCGCAGGTAGCTCGCCACGTCGCGGACGTAGCGCGTGGAGGATTCCGCCGAACCGATGTTGTTGACGGAGAGGGTGCGCTCGCGGAGGCCCGCTTCTTCCGCGATGGAATTCGCGACGACGATGAGAAGCGCTTCGGCGACGGCGGAATTCGTGCCGAGGACGTGGAGTTCGAGCGAGACGTGCGGCATGGCGCTCTTGAGGTCGCTTGCCGTGCGCCAGAGGAGCAGAGACCCGCCCGGAGCGCGCGCGAAGAACGCACAGCGCCGCGCGGCGGCGACGAGCAGGCGCTCCTCCTTTCGCGCGAGCGCGGGCTCGGCTTCGTTCTTCCCGGCCCTCTGCCGCAGCTGCCGCATGCCCGCGGGGTCCATCCGAGGCGCTTCCTCGAACGGCCTGAACCCGTAGTACTCGGCGATGCACACCGCCGATTTGAGGAACGACGCCGTATTCGGATACCGCGTGTCTTTTATGCGAAGCATAAAAATTTCCAATTTCCAATTTCCAATCAAGTCTCAATGATGCAATTTTCATTATTGTTTGAAAATTCATTGACAATAATTGAGAATTGAAAATTGAGGATTATTCCTGGTATCTCGCTTCTCCCGGGAGTACGGAAATCTCGTTAAAGGGGTAGAGGCGCAGGAGCGCGCGCCCGACTATCTGCTCGCGCGGGAGCGTTCCCCAGACGCGCGAGTCCGCCGAGACGCGTCTGTTGTCGCCGAGCACGAAAAATTGGTCCGGTCCGAGCGTGACGCGCATGTCGTTCGCGCCGGTGAGGTTCGCCGGATCGAGGTAGGGCTCTTTGAGCGCGAATCCATCGGGGTGCGCTTCGTTCACGACGACGACGTCTTGCCCCTTCAGGACGACCGTCTCCCCCGGGAGGCCGATGATCCGCTTGATGAGGGAGCGTCCGCCCTCCTGCGGCAGGTCGAAAACGATGACGTCGCCCCGCCGAGGCTCGCCGACCTCGTACGAGACGCGCTCGATGATGAGGTAGTGCCAGTTGTCGAAATTCGGTTCCATCGAAGCGCCCGAAACGACGTAGGGAGCGGCGACGAAGAAGCGGATGAAGAGCGCGAGGCCGAGTGCGACGACCGTGTAGCCGATCAGCGCGGTCTGGGAATTTTTTTGAGAGCTCGCCCCACGAGAAACCGT
This sequence comes from Candidatus Kaiserbacteria bacterium RIFCSPHIGHO2_01_FULL_58_22, assembly GCA_001781445.1. Lineage (GTDB taxonomy): Bacteria > Patescibacteriota > Minisyncoccia > Phycocordibacterales > UBA2100 > UBA10103. The sequence goes on from MFLB01000045.1 coordinate 15,621, forward strand.
GGTCTTTATCTCGGTATTCATAGTGATGGCGACGAATCGAACGTCGAGTCGTCGCAATGTGTCGGGAGAAATTCTCTCACGGGGCCCGGTGATGAACTTTTTTGCATCACGGGAGCTTCCATGCGCGACATTCTACTCTTGCCGCGGGATTGACACCAAGCGTTAAACAGTTCACAGTCGACAGTTGACAGTTTACAGAAATAAATTTTTCTCTTTTTGTTCTTCTCCTGCTTTCCTCTGTTAACTGCTCACTGTAAACTGTAAACTTCTTCAATTATGGCGTGGATTATCGTTGGACTGGGAAATCCCGGTGAGGAATATCACTCGACTAGGCACAATGCGGGGCGCATGGCGGTCGAATTTTTCGCGCGGGCGGCCGACCTGAACGGATTTCGGGCGGACAAGGTGAAAAAAGCGACCGTTGCTGGCGGGATGGTGGGCAAGAGCGCAGTCGCGCTCATCCTTCCGGACACATATATGAACAAATCCGGGTCTGCTGTCGGCAAGTATGTCAAAAGTCAGCCCGCCAGGGGCGGGTCAGCCTCCGGCGGAAAGACCCCCGCGGAGCGTCTTATCGTTGCGTACGATGATTTGGACCTGCCTCTCGGTACGATGAAGATATCATTCGACAGAAGTAGCGGGGGACACAAGGGTTTGGAGAGCGTCATCCGTGCCGTCAAGACCCAGCGGTTCACGCGCGTGCGCATCGGGGTGTCTCCTTCGACCGCCGCGGGTTCCTTACGGAAGCCGGAGGGGAAGAAGGTTGTCAATAATTTCATTCTCACGAAATTCGGCGCGCACGAACTCGCGGTGCTCAAACCCGTTTTGAAACGCGTCGCCGAAGCGCTCCGCACCATCGTCCTCGAAGGCCGCGAGCAGGCGATGAATCGGTTTAATTGATCGGATATGATTGACACAGGGATTGAGGACCAAAACAGCATCAGATTTACGTCCGTCGAAGCCCTCATTCCGGGAATACGAACTCAAGGACTCAGGCTGGAACGGCCGGGCCTATATATCGGAACTTCGATTTATCCGAAGGATACGCGAGATACTCCTCGGTCACAGGCCCAGCATGTATTAGAAAAACTGACTTCTAAAAAAGTTAATTCAGAATCCCAGTTGGCCGAGCTTACGGGATACCTAAAAGGGAGAACGGTGGTCGACATCGGCGCTGGCAAAACGACGAACGGATACCAAATCGCAAGTATGTGCGGCGCCACAGGATACGTCGCCGTCGAAGCGCATCACTTCTCGGAATTGCGGAATGTGCTTGGGAAAGTGAGGCAAGCGAATTCCGGAAAGATGCCTGTGTGCGTCGTAGGGGAAGATATGCGCGATTTTGCGAAAAGAGTACCGGACAATTCTGTCGCTATATTCGTCTTCAATATTGATGCTCACATACTCCACAAAATGCCTATGATGGATATCGAGAAATTCAGCCAAAATATCTCGCGCATGCTCGCTCCAGGTAGCGCTTATATCGGGTCAAGCACGAGCATGCCTGCACCAGGTCTGCGCGAGGTGGATCGCTATGACCCGCCATACGATCCGGCGCACTACATTATCCGTACAAGGTCGTAACTCGGGCGGGTTTAGACTGCGGGTTTCAACGTCATCCTTCTGTCTTTCGGCTCGAAGAAGGTGATGGTGAAGGGGTACACTTTGCCGAGTTCGAGACGAGAGCGGAGTTCCTGCTCGTTCCCGAATTCGGAGACGTGCACGAGGCCCGCGACGCCTTCCTCTATCGAGGCCAAGGCGCCGTGCTTGTTGTACTTGATGACGACGGCGTCCACTTTCTGGTCTTTGTGATACTTCGCTCCAGCCGCTTTCCACGGATCGTCGACGAGCGTCTTGATGGAGAGCGATACCTTGTCGTCCTTTATCTCGATGACCTTCACCTTCACCGTCTCTCCGGGCTTGTAGCGCGTTTTCGGATTTTCGACGAGCGCCCAGTCCATTTCGGAAATGTGCACGAGGCCCTCCAGCCCCTCCTCGAGCTTCACGAAGACGCCGAATTCGGTCGCGCCCGTAACGATGCCCTCCACCGTATCGCCCACGTGGTACTTCTCGACCAACGAGGCTCGCTCGGGGGAGCCCGTGCCCTTCTCGCTGAAAATCAATTTTTGCTCTTTCGGGTTCGCCGTGATGATCACCACTTCGAGCCTCGTGCCGACGAGCTTCTTGAGCTCGGCGAATATCTTGTCTTTGTCGCCGTCGGGCACGCGCGGATAGTGCGCGGGCGCGAGCTGGGAGGCGGGAAGAAATCCGGGAAGGCCGTTCCACTCTATGATGAGCCCGCCCTTGTTGGCCTCGGCGACGGGAAGCTCGAACGCGGTTTTCTTCTGCGCCGCGACCTCGGCCTCGTTCCAGATGAGGGCCTGGCGCGCTTCGCGCAGAGAAAGCTCGATGTAGCCTTCCTCGTTATCCTCCCCGACGACCTTCGCGGCGATGGTGTCGCCGATGTTGACGTTCTTCAGCGTTTCGCGCGCCGAGAGATACTCGCGCCCGTAGATGATGCCGGTGCCGAAGGGGTGGAGATCGACGAAGACCCGCGCGCGGCCCACCGCGACGACCGGCCCCTCGACGACGTCGTCGAGCATGGGGCGCTTCGGCGCGGTGCCGATAAGCTCCGCCATCGGACCCTCCTTCGCCAAGGCTCCCGATCCCGCCAAGGCTTCGTCGGGCAAGCCGGAGGGCAGGCCCTCCTTCTCTTCCATTTCGCTATTCTCGTCGGCAACGACGCTTGTTTCGTCGGCGGCTGTTTCGCTCATGTGTTCTCGCGCCCGGACTATCCTGCCTACGCTACCATTACAGTCTGCAGGGAAGCCTTACCGTGCGCCTCTACTAATTGATAATCGCCTTTACAGCGTCCGCACAATATATATGACTGAAGCTTGCCGTGCAAGGACATGAAAAAATCAGACCCCAGGAGGAAGCCTGAATCGTCTTCAGCGCGTGAATGAGAAATTCGAGCTATAATGCCTCCATGGATGTTGTGTTTTTCTGTAAACTGTCAACTGTCAACTGTAAACTATGATATTGACCTTTCACGAAGGCGCATGCATCCGCGCACAAGCGGGCGACACGACGCTCGTATTCGGGCCTGTATCGAAATCGTCAAAACATTTCAAGCCGACGAACTTCGGCGCCGATGTCGCGTTCATTTCATTCGATCATCCCGACATGAACGGGGCGGAAGAAGCGGGAAGAGGAGATAAGCAGCCTTTCGTTATCTCTGGCCCCGGCGAATACGAGATAAAGGACATGACTGCCGCGGGATTTCCCGCGGGCTCCGCG
>MFLB01000046.1:0-30295 GCA_001781445.1 Candidatus Kaiserbacteria bacterium RIFCSPHIGHO2_01_FULL_58_22
CGCGCAGGAGATGCAGAAAGAAAAGAAGAAATTATTCGACCAATTCCGGCGAAAATGCTAAACTCATTTCGGTTCCGTTTTGCCACTAGAAAATACTCCTAGCACCACCCGCTCTATCCAAAGCGGGATGAGCCGCTCGGTCTCCGGAGATTCGCGCACGAGGGATTCGACCCGTGTCCCTGGCTGTAGATATTCTGGGTTCGCCTGCAAGGCTCGTACGGCATCTTCTGCCCGTAGCTCCGGATGGAACTGCACGGTGTATACCTTATCGTTATAGCGCAACATGCTGAATTTGCAACTCTGGGAGCTCGCGAGCAATACCGCTCCCTCAGGGAGCGATGTGAGACTGTCCTTGTGTCCGTATTGCGCCATGAAGGAATGCTGCACGCCCTCGAGTAGCCGGTCTTTCTTCCCCTCTTCGGTCAGATGGACCTCGTAGGTTCCCGATTTTTTCTGGCTTTCGTCGTTCGTGACGTTGCCGCCGCGCATCTCGCCGATGAGCTGATGGCCGAAGCACACACCTAAGATAGGGATGTTCTCCGCGAGCGCGTAGGTAACGATGAGCTTGGAGCGCGAGAGGATGATGGACGCCATGATGCGAGCAGGATCGCGCTCGGTCCGGCCGCCATGAAAATCAAAATCGGATGTGCCGCCGAAGATGACACCGTCTTGCCCTTTGAGGAATTCGTCCGGGTACGTCCAGGCGAGCCGCTCGTCGAGCGCGGAGAGAAAGGTGCCCTCCGCATTCTTGCCGACGCACCGGCAATAGTTGTTGCGCTCCCGCTCGAGCTGCTCGGTTTGGAGGCGCGATTGCACAACGAGTACCTTCTTCATTCTCGACATACTTTCATCATATCGAATGACGGTCAAACGAGAATGAACTTTCTGGGGCATTTGCCTCGAGTTCGAGGCGTGCTACTGTTTCAGATATGGTTGATGAGTTGAAAAACTCTCCGAGTGCAAGAAGGCCTGAAATCGTACCGACGTTGGAAAATCCAGGCTCACATCGAATTAAATCGCAGCTTCCCGACAGACCTTCAAATCCTGCCAATTACAAAGAGTCTACGGATCCTAAAGACTTAGAGTCCACCATAATCCGCCAAGACGCAGCTCGAAATTTGGGAGGAATACCTTCGAAATGGTTCGAGTTAAAGAATGCAGCAGGTCCGGCCGAGGTGTCCGAAATATTGTGCGCTTCGCGGCATGTTATTGCCGAAGGAGCAATGACATCCCTCACAAGAGGTGCTGTACCGGAAGATGGATGGGTTGTTTTGGATACGAGACAACAGAAAGAAATACACATAGAGAAAGAAAGCCGTTCTGTCACGGTGCAGCCGGGCGTTAAGTTTAGGGAGGTGCAAGTAGCGCTTGCGGCTGTAGGTCTTTATTACCCACCCGGGCCCACCGAGGAAGAAGCATCGTTTGGCGGCATGATCTCCTGCAATGCAGCCGGAGCCGCAACTTTCAAATATGGACAAACTCGGCCGTGGGTTAAGAGAATCGAAGTCGTTCTAGCCAATGGAGAAATTCTCGATATACGAAGGGGCCAGTGCAAGGCTCGTGATGGGCATTTCATTCTGGAGAACGCTAACGGGGCGGAGAGACGAATTGATGTGCCGACATACAAAATGCCCGATGTTCCTAAGAGTTCCGCCGGATATTATGCCGAGCCCGACATGGACCTGATCGATCTCTTCATCGGATCGGAAGGAACTCTCGGAGTGATTACAAAAGCGACACTTGATGCTATTCCGATGCCCTCGATCCACTGGGCTCTCGTAGCGTGTCCAAACGAACAAAAGGCACTTGATGTAAATCAAAGGCTCAGAGAGTTATCTTTGGAAACAAGAGAAAAAAGGAAAGGCGGAGATATCAATCCTCGTGTGATCGATATAAGCGCAATCGAGTACGTTGACGCGCCGTCTATGCGTGTTTTGCGCGAGGACGGTCAAAGTAAAAGGGGGATCACACCGCCGCTGGAGGCTAAGACAATGCTTATCATCCAGGTAGAAAAAGCCGATGGCGACACCAGTGAGGAACTCGGATTGCGCTTATTAAGCGAGGTTGAAAAATATGGCTTATCCGAAGGTTTCCAATTTGCGCCCCCGGATAATACAGGCCAGATAAAGTATTTGACGGATATGCGCAAAGCAGTTCCTGATGGTGTGAACAGGCGCGTAAAAGAAAATCAGGTCACTAAAATGGCGGGTGACTTTATTGTGCCCATGGATAAGGTAAAAGAAATGCTGGAATTTGCGAGAAAAACTTGCGAGGATCTGGACCTAGATCTCTACATTTGGGGTCACTCTTCTGACGGTAATTTTCATCCCAATATAGTTGCGAAGACGCCCGAGGACGCGGAACTCGCTAAGCGAGCGTTATTCGAAATCGGCAAAAAAGTTATTGAACTCGGGGGAAGTCCCATTGCTGAACATGGCGTTGGAAGAAACAAAACCAAGCAGGCATTACTGAAACTCCTCTATACGCCAGCTGAGATCGGACAAATGCGGCAGGTCAAACGTGCGCTGGATCCTGAGGGAAAGCTCGCGCCTGGAAACATATTCGCAATGTCTGAGGGATGAATCGTGCTTGACAATAGAGATGCTAGCGCGTAAGGTAAATCCATGAGTAGCGTATCGAAGAAGGGTCTCCTTCTTACCCTCTCTATTCTTTAGGAGGGGCTGTTGCTCTGCGATGACAACAAGCGAAAGGCCCCTCCGGGGGCCTTTCTTGATATAGTTGTTGGAACCGAAGCTAATATGACAAAATCAAAAACTGAAAAAAGAACGTTGTACGACAAGATATGGGACGCGCACGTCGTGCGCGAGGCGAAAGATGAACCGAGCATCCTATATATCGACCTGCATATGATACACGAGGTTACATCGCCCCAGGCCTTCACCGGATTGGAGACGCGCGGCCTTAGCGTGCGGCGGCCCGATCGCACGGTCGCGACGATGGACCACTCGGTGCCCTCCATCGATCGCGGCGTCTTCCCCTGGCTCGACGCGCTCGCGCAAAAACAGGTGGAAATGCTCGCCGCGAATTGCAAGAAATACGGCATCACCTTGCACGACCTTAAAAGCGCGCACCAGGGCATCGTGCACGTCATCGGACCGGAGCTTGGGCTCACCCAGCCGGGAAAAACCATCGTCTGCGGCGACAGTCATACCTCGACGCAGGGCGCGTTCGGCGCGCTTGCCTTCGGCATCGGCACGTCCGAGGTGGAGCACGTCCTTGCGACGCAGTGCCTCCTTCAGCACAAGACGAAAAGCATGGCCATCACCATCAACGGCACGCTGAAACCGGGCGTTTTCTCGAAGGACATCATCCTGCGCATCATCAATGAGATCGGCATCGGCGGCGGCACCGGCTATACGCTCGAATATCGCGGAAGCGCGATAGAAAAATTGAGCATGGAGGCACGCATGACCATCTGCAACATGAGCATCGAAGCGGGGGCGCGCGCGGGCATGATAGCGCCCGATGAGACGACGATAGAGTATTTGCTGAAGCGCGTGAAATTCAAGAGCGACGCCGAGCGAAAGCAGGCGGTGGAGGAGTGGCGCGGCTGGAAATCCGACGAAGGCGCGGCGTTCGACAAGAAGGTCGTCATTGATGCCGACTCAATAGAGCCCATGGTCACGTGGGGCACGAATCCCGGCATGTCGGTCGGCATCACGGGTGTGATCCCGAACGGGGGCAACGAGGAGATCGTGGGTGCGCTCGAGTACATGGGACTGAAGGCGGGGCAAAAGATGCAGGGACAGCCGGTTGACTACGTCTTCATCGGGAGTTGCACGAACTCGCGCATAGAAGATCTGCGCATCGCGTCCAAAATAATGAACGGCAAGATGATCGCCAAGGGCATAACCGCATTCGTCGTTCCCGGCTCGCAGGAGGTAAAACACAAGGCGGAGGAAGAAGGGCTCCACGAAGTCTTCCTCTCGGCGGGATGCGAGTGGCGCGAACCGGGATGCAGTATGTGCATCGCGATGAACGGCGACATGGTCCCGGCCGGAAAATATTGCGCATCGACATCAAATAGAAATTTCATCGGCCGCCAAGGCAAGGGCGCGCGCACGTTCCTCATGTCGCCCGCAATGGCCGCACTTGCAGCCCTCGAAGGGCGCATCGAGGACATTAGAGAATACATATGACAAGCGAAAAGAAAAAAGCGAGAGGAGAAAAGGAGATGCAAATCTCGGCCTTTTCTATTCGCTATTCGCTATTCGCTATTCGCTAATCCACTATGGCAAAGGAAAAATTCCAAAACTTCACATCGCGCCTCGTGCCCTTGCGCATGGACAATGTCGACACCGACCAGATCATTCCCGCGCGCTACCTGAAAGCGACGGACAAAAAAGGGTTTGGCGAGCACCTTTTTCAAGACCTGCGCTTCAACGAGGACGGGACGCCGAAGCCTGATTTCCCCCTCAATAAGCCGCACTATAAGGGCGCGCAGATACTCCTCGCGCGCGAGAACTTCGGATGCGGCTCCTCGCGCGAACACGCGCCGTGGGCCTTGCTCGGGTACGGCTTTAAGGCCATCATCGCCGCATCCTTCGCCGACATTTTCCGCAACAACGCGTCAAAAAATGGTTTGCTTCTCATTGAGCTTCCCTACCAAGACGTGGACCAAATGCATGGTGATGTGCTGGAGAATCCCGAGCGCGAAGCGTTCGTGAATCTCGCGGAAGATACGCTCATCTGGAAAGGTCAGCCCTATACGTTCCCCAATAATCCTTTTACGAAAAAAATGCTCCTTGAAGGCCTCGATGATATCGGCTATACGTTGAGCTTTGCGAAGGACATCGACGCGTTCGAAAAAAACAAAAAGTAACCATGAAAAATTCCAAAAAATACAAGCCATCCCAGCCTGTCGGATTGAAAGACCGCACATGGCCTGATAAAACGGTCACAAAGGCGCCGCGCTGGTGCTCGGTAGATCTCCGCGACGGCAATCAGGCGCTCGTAACGCCGATGAATCTGGAGCAGAAGTTGCGCATGTTCAAGCTGCTTATCGATGTCGGCTTCAAGGAGATAGAGGTCGGGTTCCCATCTGCGGCGAAGGTCGAGTTCGACTTCGTGCGGCACCTTATTGAGAACGACCTTATCCCGGAGGATGTGACCATTCAGGTGCTGACGCAGGCGCGCGAACATCTCATCGAAGAAACGTGCCGTTCACTTATCGGCGCGAAGCGCGCGCTTATCCACGTGTACAATTCAACATCCGAGTTGCAGCGGCGCGTTGTATTTCGGACCGATAAAAAAGGGGTAAAAGACATCGCCGTCCAAGGCACACGGTGGGCAAGGGAGTACGCCGAAAAGTACCTGAAGGATACTCACATCCTCTATGAATACTCACCGGAGAGTTTTATGGGCACCGAACTCGACTTCGCAGTCGAAGTGTGCGATGCCGTTATCGACGAATGGAATCCCGTGAAAGGACAAAAAATAATTATCAATTTGCCAACGACGGTGGAAAGCTCCACGCCGAACATTTTTGCCGATCAGATTGAATGGTTCATCCGCAATCTCAAGAATCGCGAGAGGGCGGTGATAAGCGTGCACTGCCACAATGACCGCGGCACCGGTGTCGCATCCGCAGAGCTCGCACAAATGGCCGGGGCAGAGCGCGTGGAGGGCACGCTCTTCGGCAACGGCGAGCGCACGGGGAACGTCGACATCGTCACGCTCGCACTCAACCTTCATACCCAGGGAATCGATCCGAAGCTCGATTTGAGCGATATCAACCGCATTATCGAAGTGTATGAAGATTGCACCGACATGACCGTGCATCCGCGACACCCGTATGCGGGAGAGCTCGTATTCACGGCATTTTCCGGCTCGCACCAGGACGCTATAAACAAGGGTTTTCAAGCGATGGAAGCGGCAAAAAGCGAGCGCTGGGAGGTACCCTACATTCCCATGGATCCGAAGGATGTCGGGCGCACCTACGAGACGGTTGTACGCATCAATACGCAATCAGGAAAAGGCGGCGTTGCGCACGTCCTTCGTACCCAGTTCGGCTTCAACACGCCAAAACCCATACATCCCGAGCTTGGAAAATTGATACAGCGCATCTCCGACACGACTGGGAGAGAAGTCTTGCCGCAGATGATAAAGAGCGCGTTCGAGAAAGAGTACATCAACCTCGAAAAACCCCTTGCGCTCGAGAACTTCCACATCGAGGACTCCAGCAAGGCCCGGAATGCGACGGCAATAAGGGCCGCAGTGCGCGTGGACGGCAAGCAACGGACGCTCACGGGCGAGGGCAATGGCCCGATAGACGCGTTCAGCAAGGCTCTGAAGAAGGCCAACGTGAACGACTACACCTTCCTCTCCTATGAAGAACACGCGCTCGGGAAAGGCGAGGATGCGCGCGCGGTCGCCTATATACAGATCGCAGATAAAAAAGGTGAGCCTTTTTGGGGCGTCGGCATCGACCCCAACATCGTCGGAGCGTCGCTCCGCGCACTCCTCTCCGCCCTCAATCGGCGCAGAAAAACATCGAGCAAAAAGAGAGCTCCGCGGCGTGGTACAAAGAAGTAACGGTATGAAAGGAAAGATTGCTGTTGTGCCCGGGGACGGAATAGGACCGGAGATCTGTAGATCTGCGGTAGATGTCTTGGACGCGGTTAACAAGCGATTCGTGCATGAAATAACAACTTTTGAGGGCAAGGCGGGCGGAGAGGCGTTTGAGAAGTCCGGAAAGCACTTGCCGGAAGAGACAATCGACATATGCGAAAAAGCGGATGCGATCCTCTTTGGCGCCGTGGGAGGGCCCGTGGACGCGCAGGAGAAACCGAAATGGAAGGATGCCGAGAAGCACGTCATCCTCGGATTGCGCAAAAAATTCGACCTCTTCGCGAACTTGAGGCCGCTTCGCGTATGGCCGGGAACGGAGAGCTTCAGCGCGCTCAAGCCTGAACTTGTCAAAGACATGGACGTGCTCATCGTCCGCGAACTGGTATCCGGCATTTATTTCGGCCGGCACGAACGCGTCGATACGCAGACCGCAGAGGATGTGAGCCGTTATTCAAAAGATGAGATAGAGCGCGTGCTTCGCGTCGCCTTCGACGCGGCGGCAAGCCGGCGCAAGAAACTGACCGTCGTCGACAAGGCCAACGTATTGGAGACTTCGCGCCTGTGGCGGGAAGTTGCGAATGCGGTGAAAAAGGACTTCCCAGCTGTCGAAATGGAATTCATGTTCGTGGACAACGCGGCAATGCAGCTCGTGCGTAATCCCGCACAGTTCGACGTCATAGTCACCGAGAACATGTTCGGCGACATTTTGAGCGATCTTGGCGGCGCCATCGTGGGCTCGCTTGGCCTTTTGCCTTCCGCAAGCCTCAATGCCAGGAAATTTGGCCTCTACGAACCCTCGCACGGCTCGGCGCCAGATATTGCGGGCAAAGGCATCGCAAATCCGACCGCGCAGATACTCTCGCTCGCGCTCCTCTTGCGATACACCTACAATCTCCACAAGGAAGCCGACGCCATTGAGGCCGCGATACTTGCCGCTTGGAATGCGGGAGAGAAGACGAAAGATCTCGGCGGAGCGCTTTCAACGGACGAATTCACTGCTTGTGTCGTGAAGAAACTAGCCGCATAATCGGGTAATGGAGACTACGAAATATATTTGGTGGAATGGTAAGTTGGTGCCGTGGGCGGATGCAAAGACTCACGTCTTAACGCACACCTTGCATTACGGCACGGGAACCTTCGAGGGTATTCGTATGTATGAGACAAAAGAAGGCGGAGCAATCTTCCATTTGAAGAAGCATATGGAGCGACTTGTGTTCTCCGCACAAAGTCTCGGCATGCAGCTCCCCTACTCAGTCGACCAGTTGTCCGCTGCGACCGTAGAGCTTGTCAAAGCAAATGAATTAAGATCTTGCTACATCAGGCCAATTATTTACTATGGTTTCGGCGAAGTGCGAGTGATGGCTACAAATTGTCCCGTGGAAGCTGCGATAGCCGCGTGGCCCTGGGGAGCGTATCTCGGACACGAACCTGCGCGTGTGACAATCGTAAAGACAATTCGTATTCATCCGCAAACGACCGTACCAGGTGCCAAGCTCACCGGCAATTACATCAATTCAATGCTCGCGGCCCGCGAAGCGCTGGATCGAGGATACACCGAGGGTCTCCTCCTCGATTACCAGGGCAACATCGCCGAGGGGCCGGGAGAGAACTTCTTCATCGTGAATGGGAAAACGATATCAACACCTGCACTTGGCTCAATTCTGCCGGGGATTACCCGGTGGTCAGTGATGACACTCGCAAAAGACCTCGAATACAAAGTGGAGGAGCGTCCCATCGCGCCCGCCGAAGCGACTGTCGCTGACGAAGCTTTTTTCACCGGCACTGCGGCCGAGGTGATCCCCATCGCCTCGATAGACGACAAGCCGATGAAAAGCGCTCCCGGCCCTGTGACCAAGCACATCCGCGATGAATTCCTCAAGATCACTTGCGGCGAAAATCCGAAATACCGCGACTGGCTCACGTTCGTCAAATGAATTTTAGTAGCTATAGGAGATCTTTTTGATCGAGGGCAAGCGCTCCTTGATCATCAGCTCGACGCCAGCACCAAAGTGGAGGCCAGCCGCATCACAGCCCACGCAGTTGCCTATGAGGCGCAAGACCACCTCATCTTCCTCAACGGCCATCAACTCTGCTCCTCCTCCGTGTTCCTCGAACAAGGGTTGGAATTGCTTCAGCACCTCCTCCACCGCCTTTATCATTTCTTCCGTCTTCTTATCCATTGCATCTAGTATATCAAACATAACCTGGGGATATAACGCTTGCTCACGCGGCCGCGTAAGCTAGAGTTATATGCATGAGGCCCCGTGGACATCGAAAAGCTCGACAACGGCAACTTGGACGCATAGAACGAGATGTTCTATCCGAACTGACTGGAGGCGATATGCTTTATGCTTTTCTCTTATCTGGACGATCTACCAAACAGTTCTTCAGGTTGGCGCGAGAAAGAGCGAACGAGCGATATCGAAGAAAGCGCGCCATCGAGCGCCTCGTCGATCTTGACTACATCCAAAAGGAGGACGAGCGTCTTTCTATTACCGAAAACGGTCGAGATGCTCTGGGAGAATCCGTTGACAAGACACTGAAACTTCTTTCAACGAAGAAATGGGACGGAAAATGGCGGATAGCCGCCTTCGACATTCCCGAACAGTATGCCGCGTTGCGCGACCGCGTTCGTGCACTTCTGAAGCAAGCCGGATTCGAGAAACTCCAGAACAGCGTGTGGGTCTTTCCTCATGAATGCGAAGAGCTGGTCCAGCTTATCAAAGGTCAGTCGCGCCTATCTAAGTATATTCTGTACGGAGTCCTGGAAAAGATTGAGGATGAAGCAAGGCTTAAGAAACTGTTCAAGATATAACTCTAGCTTACGCGACCGCGTAAGCTAGAGTTATGGACCGAGCGCTCGCTGGAGTGATTTCAAGGGAAGAAGGACGCACTGGTGCCGGACGGGAGTAATTGGTATCTCAATGAGGTGGAAAAGCTGCGATGGCTTGGCCTTCCGCAATTGCGCAAGCGTCTTGCCGCGCATCCACTCGGTAAAGAGCGAGGCGGATGCCGTAGAGAGAGCGCATCCGGAGCCGGTGAAGCCTACATCGTCGACTTTATTCCGTTTGATCCGCAATTCGAGAACGATACTGTCACCACACAGCGGATTCTCCGCTGAACTTGAGTATGTAGGTTTTTTGATGGCGCCGAAATTCCGCGGATGTCGGTAGTGTTCCAGAATTTCTTCCTGATATATGTCTCTATCCATAGAGCTTCGTTCTGACTTTTGCGAGCGCTACGACAAGACGGTCAATTTCTTCCTTTGTGTTGTAGATACCAAGAGAGACGCGCATGGAACCGGAGAGCGTGTAGCTCTCGTGCAGTATTTGCGTGCAATGGTGCCCGCCGCGCACCGCGATTCCCTCTCTGTCGAGAAGCGCCGAGCCGTCGTGCGGATGCACGCCGGGAAGAGCGAAACTGAAGATAGGAGCGCGCCCTTTCGTTTGTGTAGGGCCGAGGAGAATTAATCCCGACACGCTCTGGAGCGCAGTGAGTGCGTACGTCGTGAGTTTATGCTCATGTTTCCGAATGCTCTTCCAGCCCAGCTTCTGCAAAAAAGTGAGTGCCGCGCCGAGTCCGACCACTTCAGGCACAGGGGGCGTTCCTCCTTCGAATTTCGCCGGCGGCTCTGCATATATGGCTCCCTCTCGCCCCACGCGCTCTATCATGTGACCGCCGTAGATAAAAGGAGGAAGTTGTTTCAGAAGCTCCCGTTTTCCATAGAGAACTCCCACTCCATTCGGTCCATATACTTTATGCCCGGAAAAAACGAGGAAATCGCAGTCGAGTTTCCGCACGTCGAGCGGCATGTGTGCCGCCGCTTGCGTGGCGTCAACGAGTACGACGGCTCCGATCCGGTGCGCCAGTCGGACAATCGCGCGCACGGGGTTTACGGTGCCTAGCACGTTCGAGACGTGAGTTATGCCGACGAATTTCGGGCGCTTTGCGAGAAGCGTTTTGAACGCGGGCATGTCGAGGCGGCCATCGTGAGTAAGCGGCGCAAAATCCATTCGCAACCCTTTTCGCGCGGCGGCCGCCTGCCACGGAACTATCATTGAGTGATGCTCCATGTCGGTGAGAAGGATGCGATCCCCCTTTCGGAAGCCCTCCGCTAGTCCGGAAACGACCGTGTTGATGCTTGCCGTCGTTCCCGCCGTAAAGATAATCTCCTCGCGATGTTTCGCATTCAAAAATTCGCGCACGTGATTACGCACGTTTTCATAGGCTTCCGTGGCACCCTCGGCGAGCTTGTAGACACTCCGATGCACGGGAGCGTTTTGCGAGCGATAGAAGATATCCATCGCCTGGATGACAGACTCATGCTTTTGCGACGTCGCGGCATTGTCGAAGTACGCGAGCTTCGGTTTCGCGCGAATCAAAGGAAACTGTTCGCGAATCGACGTGACATTCATAGACGCGGCAGTTGTGCGCGGATGTTTTCGGCCTCTTCTTTCGGAAATTCATTCACGAAAGAATCCAGAAAGCCGCGCACGATAAGTTTCTTCGCCTCCTCGCGCGGGAGCCCACGCGTCTCGAGGTAGAAGATCTCCTCGTCGCTCACCTTGCCGACGGTCGCTCCATGCCCCGCTTTTACATCATTTTCAAGGACTTCCAGACGAGGTATCGCATTCGCGCGCGCCTTCGATGAAAGCAGGATGGCGTGTTCATTCAGGTCCGCATCAGCATTCTTTGCGCCCTTATTGATAGTGACCGATCCTTCGTAGTCGGCGGCGGCCTCCCCGTCCAAGACGCCCTTGATGAGCGTCCGTGAGAACGTGTTCGGCGCATCGTGAACGATTTCCGTATGGAGATCGAATTTCCCCTTCTTCGCGAAAAAAAGGCACAGTACCTTGGCCGACGAGCCGGGCTTGTCCAAGACGACGCGCGCCTTCACGGCGCGATCGCCCTCCCCGAACCACACGATCGGCACGATCCGCATCTCCCCTTTTGGGACGCGCGCCTCGATTGTCTCTCGTTTCGTTTTCATCGGAATTATCCCAGAGACCCTTCCATCTCCATACTGATGAGGCGATTCAGTTCCACGGCATATTCCAGCGGGAGCGACTTCGCTATCGGCTCCATGAATCCCTGTACGACGAGGTTGATAGCTTCCTGCTCGGTGAGCCCTCTGCTCATGAGATAGAAGACGAGGTCTTCCGATATGCGGCCCACCTTCGCCTCGTGGCCGAGCGTTACGTCCTCCTCGTTCACCTTGATGTAGGGAATGGTGTTCGATTGTGAGATGTTGTCCGGCATCAGCGCATCGCACTGCACGTGCGAACGCGAACCCTTCGCGCCCTTCACGATCTTGAGAAGCCCGCGATACGTGGAGATGCCGCCGCCGAAGCTGATGCTTTTTGAGACGATGTTCGAGGAGGTATCCGGCGCCAGGTGCATCACCTTTGCGCCAGTATCCTTGTGCTGTCCCGGGCCGGCCACCGCGATGTTCAGATGCTCGGCGCGCGAGCCGCGCCCCTTAAGGACGGTGCAGGGATAGAGCATCGTTACTTTGCTCCCGAGACTTCCGCCGACCCATTCTTGAATCCCGTCTTCTTCGACGATTGCGCGCTTCGTGTTGAGATTGTAGACGTCTTTGCTCCAATTTTGGATGGTCGTGTAGCGGCTACGCGCGCCTTTTTTCACGAAAATCTCGACGACCGCGGCATGGAGCGAATTATTGTGATACAGGGGCGCGGTGCATCCTTCGATGTACTGTACCGAGGCTCCTTCCTCGACGATGATGAGCGTATGCTCGAACTGCCCCGAGGCGCGCGCGTTCATGCGGAAGTATGTCTGGAGCGGCATATCGATATGCACGCCGGCGGGAACATAGAGGAACGTGCCTCCCGACCACACGGCGCCGTGGAGCGCGGCGAGCTTGTGCTCGCTCGCATGAATGCACTCGGTCATGAAATATTTCTTTACCATCTCCGGATACTTCTGCACCGCCGTGTCGGTGTCGCAGAAAATGACGCCTTTTTCTTCCCACTTGCCGCGGAGTTTCTGATAGAAGCCTTCGGATTCATACTGCCCGATGACGCCCGCGAGGAACGCGCGCTCGGCCTGCGGGACGCCGATCTTTTCGAACGTGTTCTTGATGTCGGCGGGAACTTCTTTCCAGCTCTTGTATCTCCTCTCTTCGGTCTTTTGGTAGTACGTGATTGCCTGAAAATCGAGGCCGCTTAAATCGGGCCCCCATGTGGGAACGGGCAAGCGTACGAATTCCTCGTATGCGTTCAGCCGGAATTCCCGCATCCAACCCGGCTCGTTCTTCATCCGCGAAATAGTCTCGACGACCTCCCGCGAGATGCCCGGCTTCGCGCGATAAATAAAGCGCTCCGGCAGGGCCGTGGAGCCGCCGGTTCTGCCGTGTTCCGCTATGGGCGCGATGGTTGTTTTGGCCATACTGGTCCAGTGTATGCGACTGGGATTAAGCGGCAATGTAGGCGCCGTAGCCGTTTTTTTCGATGTCCTTCGCGAGCGCGCTCGTGCCGGATTTGACGATTTTGCCGCCGTGCATGATGTGGACGCGGTCGGCCTTGATCCAGCGCAGGATGCGGCTGTAGTGCGTGATGGCGACGACGGAAACGCCGCGCTTCCGGAGCTTCATTATCTCGCGCGCGACCAGCTTCAGAGCGTCGATGTCCAAGCCGGAGTCGATCTCGTCGATGACGACGCATTTCGCGGGCAAAAGCGAAAGCTGTAAGATCTCCATTTTCTTCTTTTCTCCTCCAGAAAACCCCTCGTTGAGCGAGCGCGAGAGGAATTCAGGCGCAATCCGCAGGGTCTTCGCCGCCGCCTTTATCTCCTCCCTAAATCGCGCCGGACTGAAGCCTTTTTTGTTCTCCGGGAATTTCCGCGCGGCGGCCGTGAGGAGGTTGACGACCGATACGCCGGAGACGGCCTGCGGGTGCTGAAGCGCGGGCATAACCCCGGCGCGCGCGATCTCGTCGGTCTTCATGTTCGATAGCTTGTGTGTGCCGAACGTTATCGAACCCTTGGTTATCGAAACGGCTGGATGCGCGAGGATCGTATGCCCAAGCGTCGATTTGCCGGAACCGTTGGGGCCCATCAAAACGCACGTCTCGCCCCCTTTGACCGAGAGGTCAATGCCGTTCAAGATGTGCTTGCCGCCTATCTCGACGTGAAGTTTTTTGATGAAGAGCGTGGACATGGTTCGGGCTTGAACCCGCAGGATAAACGTAAAACGAAGCGGGCGCTACTTTCTTACGCGATCTTCGCGAGAAGCAGGCGGTCGGTGAATCGTTTGAGCCATAGGATGAACGCGATGCTTGTGGCATAGGCGGAAATTTCGAGAAGCGTCGGCGTTGCGGTATAGCCGAAGAGAATGCGCAGGAAGCTACCGAGCGTGCCGCGATGATCGAGAATGCTCGAGAGGTTCAGCACGGGGTCGAACGCGAATACCGGCAGAAACCCGACCTCCTGAAACTCGTGGACGCCGTGGGCGACGAGACCGGCCGCGAACATGATGAGGAAGACGCTCGTGACGTTGAAAACGACGGAGAGGTCTGCCCGGAGCGCGAAGCGGAAAAGGATGTATGCCAACATGATGGCGGCCGCGATGCCGAGAATCGCGCCGATGAACTGCCCTGATTGGCCGAGAATACTGCTCGATTTCAAATAGAGAACGGTCTCGACTCCTTCTCGCCAGACGGCGACCGCGACGAGTACGGCGATGCCGATGCCGTAATTCTTCGACACATGATGCGCGACCTGCTCTTTTAGTTTCCGCGCCACATCTTTTTGGCGATGCACCCACATGATCATCCACGTAATGAATCCCGCCGTGACGAACATGAGTACGCCCTCGAATATGGCCTCCGTGGCGCCTTCGAATCCTGCATAGAAAAGTTCGAGGCCGAGCGCGAGCAGAACGGCGGCGAATATACCGATGCCGACGCCGCTCCAAACGTAGCGTTTGAAAACGGACTGGTCTGTCTTGGCGAGAAACGTCAAAACAATGCCGACGACTATCGCGGCTTCAAGCGTTTCTCGAAGGGTTATCAGCAGAGCGGGAAACATTCGTCCACGATACCACGGCCTACTTTATATCAGAAATCTGAAGATGGGGCTGTCTGTAGCAAGCAACTCGTACGACATGCCCAGCTTTTCCATGCGCTTCATCAGTGGCGCGAGGTCTTCCTTTTTTGTCAGCTCAATGCCGACGAGCGCGGGACCGCTCTCGCGGTTGTTCTTCTTCGTATACTCGAAAAGTGTGATGTCATCCGAGGGCCCGAGCGCTTCGTCGAGGAAGCGGCGGAGCGCGCCCGGCCGCTGGGAGAAATTGATGATGAAATAGTGCTTGAGGCCTTGGTGGACGAGCGAGCGCTCGATTACCTCCGGGTAGCGGCTGATGTCGTTGTTTCCTCCCGAGAGAATGCAGACAACGGTTTTCCCCTTGAGCTTCTTGCCGAGCATGTCGAGCGCCGCGACGGCGAGAGCGCCCGCCGGCTCTGCGACGATGCCGTCGCGCTGATAGAGCGATATCATCTCCGTGCAGACTTTCCCTTCGGGCACCAAGAGGATCGTATCGGCCGCCTCTTTGGTGAGCGCAAGCGTGAGATCGCCGACCTTGCGTACCGCCGCGCCGTCAACGAAGGTGTCTATCTTTTCAAGCTCGACTTGCTTGCCGGCCTTCAGTGATTCGTGCATCGCCGGCGCGCCCTGCGGCTCCACGCCGATGACGTTCGTCCTCGGGCTCTTCGATCTGAAATAGGAACCCAATCCGGCTATAAGTCCTCCGCCACCTATCGGAACAATAAGATAATCGATCGGCTCTCTCGTCTGCTCCAGAATTTCTACGCCGACCGTTCCCTGCCCCGCGATGACCAGCGGATCGTTGAAAGGATGTATGAAGACGGCTTTCTTCTTCTCCGAAAGCGCGCGTGCGGCTCGGTACGCCTCGTCGAACGAATCGCCCACAAGCTCTACCTTGACCCATGCGTTGCCGAGCGCCTGCACGCGATCCACCTTCTGCCGCGGCGTGTTGCGCGGCATCACGATCGTGCCGCGCACTTTCAGCGCCTTACAGCTGAAAGCGACACCTTGCGCGTGATTGCCGGCGGAAGCGCACGCGACACCGCGCTTTTTTTCGGCGGCGCTCAAATGGCGCATACGATTGTATGCCCCTCGCAATTTGTACGAACGCACGACCTGCAGATCTTCCCGTTTGAGGTAGATCTTCGCGCCGAATTTTTCGGAAAGGCCGCGATTGAATTGCAGGGGAGTTTCCTTCACGACGCCGCGCAGGGCCTCGCGCGCCTCATCTACCATTTTTACCGAGAATGTCCGCGACATACTATTTTGAAAGCGACGCAACACACGAAATCTCAACAAGCGCGTTTTTTGGAAGTTCGGCGACACCCACTGTCGCGCGAGCCGGCTTGTGATCGCCGAACGCTCTCGCGTAGACCGCGTTCATCGCCGTGAAGTCGGCCATCGAACAGAGATAGACGTTGACCATCGCTACCGCGCCGAGGTCCGTGCCTGCGGCTTGCAGGACTGCCCGGAGATTTTTGAAGATCTGCTCGGTTTGCTCCGCGGTGCCGCCCGCGACGAGTGTTTGCGTCGCTGGGTCGAGCCCGATCTGCCCCGCGCAAAATACCAGGTCGCCCGCGACGACCGCCTGCGAATAGGGCCCTATCGCTTCCGGCGCTTTACCCGTCTGTACTGTTTTCATGTTGGGTCAATCTAGCACTCTTTTGCCCGCTCAACAAAGAGCCTGACTTTCGCGATATTTTTCGTGTAATCGGGATTCGACACGCCTGTTGCAACGTCCACTGCATACGGGCGAACAACGCTGATCGCTTCGGCCACATTCTCCGGATTGAGGCCTCCGGCGAGGATTACAGGCACGGAAACCGACCCGACTATTTCACGGCTGATGTTCCAATCATGCGTCTTTCCGGTCCCGCCACGGGCTCCCGTCGTTTTATCCGCGCTGTCGAGGATGATGGCGTCGACCGCATCTTCGAATTTCTTAGCTTCTTCTATTGCGTCCGCGCCGAACACGTGTACGACCGCGTAGAGCTTGACGTACGGAAGCACGGACTTCACAGCGCGAGCCGTGTCGGGCGAGACCTCGCTCTGAAGCTGGAGCGTATTCGCGCCCGTCGCCCGCATGATGCGGATGAGGGCCTCGGGCTCGCTCGCGGTCGTTACGATAACGCTCGCGACAAAGGGCGGGAGCCCTGCGATAACGCTCGCCACGGCGGCGCCTCCGATGGGACACGTGGAATGTTCCAGCTCGACATGGAAGCCGAGCGCGTCGGCGCCAGCATCGATAACGGCGAGCGCCTCGTCGAGCGTGCGTATGCCGCAGATTTTCACTCTGGCCGCCATCAGCCTATAATGACACAATGAGCATCTTGGACGAAATAGTCGAGAATAAACGACGAGAAATAGAAGCGGCGAAGGCCACGCGTCCCCTTTCGCGGCTCAAGGAGGAGGCAGGCTCACGCGTCGTCGCGCGGCGCCCTTTCGGGCGGCTTTTTAATACGCAACGGGTGCTCATCGCCGAAATAAAGCCGAAGTCTCCCTCGGGAGGAACGCTCATCGGTCGATCGTCCATCGACGATGTTCAGGGCAAGCTACTCGAGACGGCCGATCTGTATGCAAAAAGCGGAGCCGACGCGATATCGGTCTTGACGGACGAGAAGTACTTCGGGGGCTCGCTCACGCTCCTCCAAGAGGTCCGCGCGCGCGTGCCGCAGGCGATCCTGCGGAAGGACTTCATCCTCGACGAGTACCAGGTGTACGAATCGCTTCTCGCCGGAGCCGACGCGTACCTCTTGATCGCCGCGATCCTCCCGAGCGAGGAACTGCGGCGCCTGCAGGGACTCGGCACAAGCCTCGGGATGGACTGTCTGGTCGAGGTCCACGACGAAGACGATCTCGCGGAGGCTCTGGGAATGGACGCGGCGATCATAGGCATCAACAATCGCGATTTGAGAACGCTTGAAACGAACGTGGCCGTCACGGAACGCCTCATGCGGCACATCCCCCAAGGCAACTTCGTGGTGAGCGAGTCCGGCATCGAAACGGCGGAGGAGGTGCGGAGAGTGCGCGCATTGGGCATACGCGGTATTCTGGTAGGGACCTCGATCCTGCGCTCGCCGGACCCGCTCGAAAAGATAAAAGAACTTAAGGACGCGCTCCATGGATAACAAACACGCATACGGAGGGGCCTATGTCCCGGAAATGCTCTGGGAGACTCTGCACAAACTCGCCGCGGCATTCGATAACGCCGCGCATGATCCGGAATTCAAACGCGAATTCGAAGACTTGCTGAAAAACTATTCGGGCAGACCGACTCCTCTCATCTTCGCCGACCGCGCGACGAATGAGCTCGGGGGCGCGAAGATATATCTCAAGAACGAGGGCGCGAACCACACGGGAGCCCACAAAATCACCCATTGCCTCGGGCAAGGACTCCTCGCAAAGCGACTCGGCAAAAAAATGCTCATCGCTGAAACGGGCGCCGGCCAGCACGGCCTCGCGACGGCGACCGTCGCGGCCAAACTCGGATTGGAGTGCGTCGTCTTCATGGGAAGCGAGGACATCCGCCGTCAGAGGCCCAACGTCTTCTTGATGGAGCGGCTCGGCACAAAAGTCGTGCCCGTCGAGTATGGTTCGAAAACTCTCAAAGACGCGGTGAATGAGGCGCTGAAATACTGGATGGAAAATCTTGATACCGCGCACTACTGCATTGGTTCGGTACTTGGCCCCGCGCCCTACCCGGCTATGAACCGCTACTTCCAGTCTGTTATCAGCCGCGAGATCCGCGCGCAACTGCAGGAGCGCGAAGGAAAACTCCCCACAGCAATTATCGCCTGTGTGGGAGGTGGCTCGAATGCGATGGGAAGTTTCGATGATTTTATCGCGGAAAAGTCGGTAAAACTCATCGGCGTTGAGGCTGGCGGCACGGGCAAAAAGCTGGGCGAGCACGCTTCGCGCAAGATCGCCGGGGAACCAGGTATTTTTCACGGCTACAAGTCGCTCTTTCTGCAAACAGATGATGGCCAGATCGCCCCCACTCACTCCATCTCGGCGGGCCTCGATTACCCTGGAATAGGGCCGGAGCTAGCTGAATTGTATGAGAGCAAACGCGTCGAGCTAACTACCGCAACGGATGATGAGGCAGTGGGTGCCGCCGACTTCTTTGCAAAATTGGAAGGAGTCATCCCCGCACTTGAGAGCGCGCACGCGCTCGCGGAAGCGCGCAAGATGGTGCCAAAACTTTCCAAAGATTCAATCGTCGTCGTCACGCTTTCCGGCCGCGGCGACAAAGACCTCTTCAATTTCGCCCGCGCATTTAAAGACAAGAGTTTCCGCGATTTCCTGAAACAAGAATATGAGCGCGAGTAATGTACTGGACGCGCTTCTCAAGAGCGGCAAAAAGCCGCTCTTCATGGCACACATGATAGCGGGCTATCCTTCGATGGCCGAGTCAGAAAAGGTCGCCGAAGCACTCGCGAATGGCGGAGCTGACATCATTGAACTTCAAATCCCTTTCTCCGACCCGATGGCAGACGGTCCCACGATTGCCGTGGCCTGCGGAGACGCGCTGAAAGCTGGAGCGACGGCGGATGACGCACTTTCGCTTCTCAAAAAGGTTGCGAAGCTTGGGAAGCCAGTCGCCGTGATGAGTTACATCAATCCTGTATTTCATATGGGTATTACAAAGTTCGTAAAGATCATTTCAGATACCGGAGCAAGCGCACTCATAATCCCCGATTGCCCATTTGACTCCGAAGAAGGGCGCGAGCTTATTGCGGCGTGCAAGGAGAATGATGTCTACCTCATTCCCGTAGTTTCCCCCGGCGTACCGAAGGAGCGACTTGAGCAATTGGCAAAAGAATCGCGCGGCTTCGTCTACTGCACGACACGACAAGGCATCACGGGTGCGACGAGCAAATTTTCGAGAGAGCTTGCCGACTTCGTCGCCGAAGCGAAGAAAATTTTCAACCTTCCCATTGCTGTTGGCTTCGGCGTGAAATCCCGCGAAGACGTGCAATCACTCGCCAAGATAGCCGACATCGTCATCGCCGGGAGCGTGTTCGTAAATCTCATCAAGGAAAAAGGTGTAAGGGCGTCAGAAGCCGTTGAGAAAAAGGTTAGAGAATTGGCGGCCTAGCCGATGCACTAAGAACGCGATATAACTCTTGCTTACGCGGCCGCGTGAGCAAGCGTCATATGGTCAAGGTCGATGATGAGTGTTATCCCTTCAGGGCTTGCGCGAGGTCGGCGATGAGATCTTCGGCATCCTCGATGCCGACGGAGACGCGGACGGTTTCCTTGGTGATGCCGGAGGCTTTAAGCGCTTTCTCTCCCATCGAGGAGTGGCTCATGTACCATGGCGATTCGACGAGCGATTCCACGCCGCCGAGGGATTCGGCGAGCGCGAAGTATTTCAATTTCTTGAAAAATCTTCCGAGCGATACTTTTTTCGTGTTCAGCTCGAAGGTAACCATCGCACCAAAGCCGCTCATTTGCTTTCTGATGATACCCTGCCCCGGATGCTTCTTGAGGCCGGGGTAGTAGACTTTCTTGACGTTCGGATGCTTCTCGAGGAATTTTGCGATGGCGATAGCATTTGCCTGATGCACTTCCATGCGCGGAGCGAGCGTTTTCACGCCCCGGAGCACGAGCCATGCGTCGAAGGGCGAGCCCGCAACGCCGAGAGCATTCACGAGATAGCGCCCTTTTTCCTGCAATTTCTTGTTGCCGTACACAATGGCGCCTCCCACCACGTCGCTGTGTCCGTTGAGGTACTTGGTCGTCGAGTGAATGACGATATCCACGCCGAGCTCAAGCGGCCGCTGGAAATAGGGGGAGAGGAAGGTGTTGTCGCACACAGTGAGGATTTTTTTCTTCTTCGCGATGGCGACGACGCCCTTGATGTCGACGATGTTCAGAAGCGGATTCGATGGCGTCTCTATCCAAATCATTTTTGTATTCGGCCGAATCGCCTTCTTTACATTGTTCAAATCGCGCATATCGACGAATGAAAAATCGATGCCGAAGTCGCGTAGCACATAGTCAAAGAGTCGGTATGTGCCGCCGTAGATGTCGTGGCCCGTAACGACATGGTCGCCCGGCTTCAGGTAGAACATGACCGCCGTAACGGCGGCCATGCCGGTCGCCGTGACGGAGCAATCCACGCCGCCTTCGAGCGCGGCGATGTTCTTTTCAAGCGCCGCGCGCGTGGGGTTCCCCGTGCGCGTGTAGTCGTAGCCCTTGTTCTTGCCTATTCTGTCGAAATAGAAGGTGGAGGAGGGATATATGGGCGTAATGACGGAATTGAACGTCTTGTCTATCTGTACGCCCGTATGTACCGATTTTGTGCGGATTTTCATAGTTCCCGCATTCTGACACAAACTTCTAAAAACTCAAAATCAGCCGTTTTGGGCCTTGTTGCGGAGGTAGTGGTCCATGATGACGAGGAAGAACATATTCAAAGGTTCAAAAACTCTTCGACGGAGATGTCTGCTTGTTTGAGTATCTTGCCGAGCAGTCCTCTTCCAATGTCCTTTCCACCGTGCAGAGGAACTGAAGTCACGCGGTCGGTCTTTGGGTTAAGAAAAATATAGTGACTTCCCTGCGTCTTGATGTGAAAAAAACCCGCCCGAGTGAGGCGCCGCATGACTTCCCGTGCGGCAAGCACTGGAAGGACACTCATGCGACAAGCTCTGGCTTGGCACGGCGGAGAACGCGGACGTAACCCTCCTTCTCAGCATTCGCGATGACACGTGCTTCAATCACCCCTTCGATTGCTTCCGCGATCATTCTTTTCGCCTCAGCGACAGTCTTTCCCCACGAGACCGCTCCTTGCACATCCAACGCTTCCACAGCATAGCCACCCATATCGGGTTCTCGTTCAAGTACTACCCAATAGTGCCCATATTCCGTATCGATTTCAGCTTTGATTTTTTTGCTCTTTCTCATGTCCATCATCATAGCACATCAGCCGTTTTGGGCCTTGTTGCGGAGATAATGATCCATGAGCACGAGCGCGGCCATGGCCTCCACGATGGGGACGGCGCGCGGGAGAACGCACGGGTCGTGCCGGCCCGCGGCGGAGAGTTTGACGGATTTTTTGTCGCGGTTCACCGTATCCTGTTCCTTCTTGATGGTCGAAACAGGCTTGAAGGCGACGCGGAAATGGATGGTTTCCCCGCTCGTGATGCCGCCGTAGGTGCCTCCGGCGTTGTTCGTTTTCGTCCGTATCCTCCCGCCCTTGACATAGAACGGATCGTTGTGCTCGCTCCCGCGGAGCGCGACGCCGCGGAAACCGGAGCCGATCTCGAAGCCCTTGACCGCGTTGATGCTCAACATCGCCTTCGCGAGATCGGCTGGTATCTTGTCGAACACGGGCTCGCCCAAGCCCGCCGGCACGTTCCGTATGACGCCTTGTATCACGCCCCCCACCGAATCCCCCTCTGCTTTCGCCTTCTCGATCAGCTCTATCATTTTTTTCGCCGCTTTCTGGTCCGGGCATCGGATGATGTTGGATTCGACGTCCGCCGCCGTTACCGCGTCGTAGTCCACGTCCGCCTGAATGGCTCCGACCTGATCGACGTAACTTATGAACTCGACGCGCAATTTTTCTTTGAGATACTTCCGCGCGACGGCCGCGGCGGCGACGCGCGCGAGCGTTTCGCGCGCCGAGGCGCGCCCGCTCCCCCGCCAATCGCGGAAGCCGTATTTGGCTTCGTACGTGAAGTCCGCATGCGAGGGCCGATAGGCCTCCTTGAGCTCGAGGTAGTCGTCGGATTCGAATTCTTCGTTGTACGCGACGAGGAGCATCGGCGTCCCCGTCGTCTTCCCCTCGAAATAGCCGGAGAGGATTTTTATCTTGTCGGCTTCCTTGCGAGACGTCGTAATCTTGCTCTGGCCGGGCTTGCGCCTGTCGAGCTCCTTTTGTATCTCTCCTTCCGTTATTTCGATGCCTGGCGGACAGCCGTCGAGGACGACGCCCACGGCGCCGCCGTGCGATTCGCCGAAGGTCGTTATCCTGAACAATTGCCCGAAGCTGTTACCGGCCATAATCGAATTACCTCAATCTTCTCA
Source organism: Candidatus Kaiserbacteria bacterium RIFCSPHIGHO2_01_FULL_58_22 (assembly GCA_001781445.1). Classification (GTDB taxonomy): domain Bacteria; phylum Patescibacteriota; class Minisyncoccia; order Phycocordibacterales; family UBA2100; genus UBA10103. The sequence continues at coordinate 22,687 of MFLB01000046.1, forward strand.
TAAAACTCCCCGCCGCTCCAGACGTTTCAGCACCTCGGCGATCTTCTCGTCGAGGGTCATATTGGTATCGATGACGATCTCGTCGGCCGCCGCCTCGTAGAGCTTCTTGCGCTCGGCGAGGACGATGTCCACCTCTTCTTTCACCGTCGAGGCGTTCGTGAGCGGGGGCCTCCCCGGATCGTGCTCGAGACGCTCCGCGAGTATGTCGGCGGGCGCGTTGAGGAAGACGAGGACGCCGTTTTCCTTGAGCGCGGCGATGTTCTCCGGCCGCTGTATCACGCCGCCGCCGGTCGATATGACGGTGTCCTTGCGCCCCGCCACTTCCGCGACGACCTCCGACTCCCGGTCGCGGAAGTACTCCCAGCCGCGCTTCGCGACGGTCTCCGCTATCTTCATGCCTTCGCGCTCCTCGATGAGGTCGTCCACGTCGACGAGCTCCTTCTTCGTCTTTTCCGCGAGCGCGCGGCCGACCGCCGTCTTGCCGCCGCCGCGCATGCCGATGAGGATGACATTGGGATGCTCGTAGACGGTGTCGAAGGGAGCGCCGGCGAGCGCGAGCGATTTCCAAAAACGCGGGAAGGTCTTCGCGACGACGTCCGGGTCCGCTATTTCCATGCCCGGGAGCTTCGTCGCGGCGACCGCGAACGACATGGCCATGCGATGATCGCCATAGGTGTCTATCCGCACAGGCACCGGGCTCCCGCCGTACACGACGAGCGTGTCCTCCGTGGATTCGGCTCGGATGCTCATCTTTCGGAGCTCCCGCTCTATCGCGACGACGCGCTCGGTTTCCTTGACACGGAGCGATTGCACGCCCTTGATCGTCGTCTTCCCCTTCGCGAAGGCGGCGAGCACGGCCAAGGTCTGCGCCTGGTCGGGACAATCCCGCATATCCACGGAGACCGCCTTCACGCCCTTGCCCGCGATGACGATGGCGTTCTCGCGGTAGACGACTTCGTTGCCCATGCCCTCCAAGATCTTCAGAAAGCGTATGTCGGCCTGGACGGTTTTCGGATTGAGATTCGTGAGCGTGAGGGTCGAGCCGGTGAGGGCCGCGATGGCGAAAAAGTACGCCGCGCTCGAGAAATCGCCCTCGACCGTGTACTCGGTCGCGCGATACGCCTGTCCCGCGCGCACGAAATAGCGCTTATACCCCTCGTTCTCCGCCTCGACGCCGAAGGCGCGCATGGCGTCGATGGTCATGTCGATATACGGCCTCGATACCTGCTCGCCCTCGACCTCGATGCGCAGTTCCCCGACAAGCGGGGCGATCATGAGAAGCGCGGAGAGGAACTGGCTCGAAACCGTGCCTCTCATCCGCACGGTTCCCGGCTTCAACCTCGAGGAGAGGACCCTGACGGGCGGGTAGCCCTGTTTGTCCACATACTCGATGCGGGCCCCCAACTGCTCGAGCGCTTCCACGAGGTGCGCGATGGGACGCTCGTTGAGGCGGCCCCGCCCGCGGATAACCTTGACGCCGGGAACGATAGCCGAAAGAGCGAGAATGAAGCGTATGGCGGTGCCAGAGAGATTGGCGTTGAGATGATATTCTCCCTCCTTCGTGGCGCCGACATCCGAAACGACCACGAGCGAGCCTACTTGTCTCGACGCCTCCTCCGGCGCGAGCATGTCGTCCTTGAACGCACAGCGGATGCCGAGCTCCCGGAGGCAATTGATCATCGCGTGCGTATCGTCGGAGACGAGCGGATTGTTGATGGTCACCGTGCCCGGCGTAAGCGCCGCGAGAAGGAGCGCGCGATTGGTGTAGCTCTTGGAGCCGGGAATGGCGACGGTCGCCGCGACGGGCCCCGTGAGCGGTGTGATCTTGATTATTTTCATACGGCTTGTGCGAAGGCGTTGGACTCTCGCACCAGCGTTTCGAGCGCCGCCGCCGCCTTGCCGCTGTCGATAGACGTTTCTGCGAGCGCGATTCCCTCTTTCGGATCTTTCGCGATCCCGGCGACCGTGAGCGCGTATGCGGCGTTCAGGACGGCGACATCGCGCCGTGGTCCCTTTTTGCCTTCCAGAATATCCCGAAGTATCCGCGCGTTCTCGGCCGCATCGCCGCTCGCGAGGTCTTCTTTTTTGCCGGAAAATCCGAATGCGGCGGGGTCTATTTCGAATTCGCGCGTCCTCCCCTCCGAGAGCTCGAGTGCATGTGTCTTGCCGCTGATGCTTATCTCATCCATGCCTTCCGCGGTGACGATGAGAAGCCGTTCATAGCCGAGCTTCTGCGCCGCTTCACCCATCTTTTTCGCGACAGCCGTATCGGGAACACCCACAAGCTGGCGTTTTGCGCCAGCCGGATTGGCGAAGGGCCCGAGAACGTTGAATATGGTGCGAACTTTGAGCTCCTTTCGCACGGCGACGACGTTCTTCGTCGCCGGATGGTACGCGGGCGCGAAGAGGAAGACGATGCCCGCTTTCGCGTAGACGCGCGCGGCTTCTTCGGGAGCGAGCACGATGCGCACGCCGAGTGCCTCCAAGACGTCGGCGCTACCGCACTTGCTCGAGGCCGCGCGGTTGCCGTGCTTGGCCACCCTTGCCCCGGCGCCCGCCGCGATGAGGGCGGCCGCAGTGGAAATATTGAACGGATCGGCGTCGACCCCACCGGTGCCGACTATGTCTATGGCGCCCGGAGCATTCACGGAGAGCATGTGCGAGCGCATGGCGCGCACGAGGCCTTCTATTTCCCCGACTGTCTCGCCTTTAGCACGAAGCGCGACGAGAATGCCCGCTATCTGCGCATTGGGTATCTCCCCGCGCACGACCGCGTCGAAGAACTTGTGCGTATCGGATGCGGTAAGATCTTTTTTCTCTATCAACGAATTGAGCAGGTCGGCGGCATTCATACGCGTAGAAAATTTTTGAGCATCTCTTTGCCTCCCTGCGTCGCGAAGGACTCGGGATGGAATTGGATGCCCTCTATCGGGTATTCGACATGCCGCAATCCCATGATCTCCCGCGAGTCTTCCGAGCGGGAGGTCACCACGAGGCTTGCCGGAAGGCTCTTTTCCTCGGCCACAAGCGAATGATACCGCATTACTTCGAGATGTTGCGGGAGTCCCGCAAAGACCACTTTCCCGTCATGCGTTATCGTGCTCGTTTTTCCGTGCATCGGCTTTTCCGCCCGCACGACCCTCCCGCCGAAATAGTGCGCCATGCCCTGCATGCCGAGGCACACGCCCAAAACCGGCGTCTTTTTCCCCAGTTCTGTAATGACCTCTGCGCACACGCCGAAGTACGCCTTGTCGGCGGGGTCTCCCGGTCCCGGAGAAACGATGATACGATCGTACTTCCGCTTCTTGATCTCATTGAGGGTGAGCGCGTCGTTCCTCACCACATCAAGCGTAAAGGGTTTGCCTTCCGCCGCAAGTATCTCCCCCGCGTATTGGTAGAGGTTGTAGGTGAAGGAATCGTAGTTGTCTAGGATGAGAGCTTTCATGTCGTTACTGTTCGAGGACGCGTTTCATCGCCGCGAGCTTGTTCTGTATCTCGGCATATTCTTTCTCCGGCACCGAATCGTAGACGATGCCGCCGGACGTCTGCGCATATCCGTAGGTGCCGGAAATGTAGATGGAGCGGAGCGTTACGGCGAACGTGCAGTCTCCGTTGAAGCCAAAATGTCCCAAAGAACCAGAATAGGGACCGCGCCCTTCGGGCTCGTTCTCGTCTATGATCTTCATGGACTCGATCTTTGGCGCGCCCGTCATCGTGCCCGCCGGAAAATTGGCCGCGAGCGCGGAGAACATGTCCTCGCCGCGACGTATGGCGCCGGTGATCTCGCTCGAGATGTGCTGAACGTGGCTGAATTTCTTCACGCTCATGAGGTCCTTCACTCTCACGCTCCCGAACTCGGCGACGCGTCCGATGTCGTTGCGATGTAGATCGACGAGCATGTTGTGTTCCGCGCGCTCTTTCTCGTCGTTGAGAAGCGCGCGCACGAGCTCCGTGTCTTCCTTCTCGTTTTTTCCGCGCCTAGTCGTCCCCGCCAAGGGCCGCGTTGTCATTTCTCCTCCGCGCAGGCTGAACAGCAGCTCCGGCGATGCGCCGATGACTTTTTTGCTTTGCCCTCCGCCGCCGCGCGCGGAGGAGGCAAACTTGAGATAATACATGAAGGGCGAGGGGTTCACGTCCCGCAAACGCTCGTATATCTGCAATGCGTCTCCCTCGATCTTGTATTCCGATTTGAATCCGACTTCGCACTGAAAGGTGTTCCCAGCCCTGATGTGCTCTTGTACGCGCGCCACAGCCTCCGCGTGCTCTTGTTTCGTGAGCGTATCCCCGATGAACGTAGCGTGCAGGCTCTCGTCCGGGATCGCGGAGCGCATGATCTCTTCGAGAACGCCGCTCCTGTCAACGTCGTAATAAAAGTAGAAGAGCTCATTCGTGAGCTTGTCGAGCACCAGGCCGTCGGTATATGCGCCGAACATGAAGCGATCGAAGTGCTTGTTTTCCTTGAGACGGAGCGACGGCTCGAAATACCGCATCGCTTCGTATCCGAGGTACCCCACGAGGCCCCCCGCATACTCCCTTCCAAGCGTGCGCCGGGGCATGATCGTTCGGAGCGCGAGATAGGGGTCTTCGACCGGATGCGCCGTGCCGTTGACGACGAGGTCATTCTTCCGCCCGGATAAAACGCACGCAGGATCGAACCCCATGATGGAGTAGCGGGCAAATTTTCCCTCTTCTCCGAGAGATTCGAAAATGAAGCAGTTGTCGAACCGCTTGTCGACCTTTTTGAACAGGTCGAAAAAGTCCGCGTCTTCCGCCACTTTCACGTAGATGGGCTTTTGCCCTATGTGTATGGTGGGTAGTGTCATACCAAATAAAAACCGCCCTTACTGCACAATCATACTGCCTTGTGCGGTAAGGGCGGTTTTCTTTTGCCGCGGTGCCACCTTTTTTGGGAAGTTTACGGTTGACAGTAACCAGTCAACGACAACACCCCTCTTACCGACCGCCCTTGGGCTATCGGTTATCTCTTTCACGGGAGAGCCCGGATCCCCACGATTGCAAGGATCGCCTTGTCCTTTCAGACGACCCGGGCCCATTCCCCAGCTCCAGTTTTGAGAAGTTGCATCTACGTCCCAAAACTGGGACTGGGGACCCGGATCAAAGGCTTTAACTGGGGATTATTTTAGGGTATGATTGCCGCTATGTCAAGGGATTTGGACAAACTTCGTTCGCAGATCGACGCAACCGACAGAATTATCCTCGCAACTCTCGCCAAGCGCGCCAAGCTCGAACGAGCCGTCGGTGCGTATAAGAAGCAACGCAAGATCAAACCGCTCGATCGCGGGCGCTGGGCGGAGATCCTTGAGACGCGAACCAGACAAGGAGCATCGTTGGGCCTGCCGCGAACGTTGACTCGCAAGCTCTTTGCGCTTATTCACGAACACTCTGTATCTATACAGCGCCGAGTCTCCGCGAAGAAGCGGCGATGAAGGTGGTGAAGTTCTTCTTGAGATCTTGGATCGATGCGTCCAGGATTTCCAGTTTGTAGAGCTTCGCGGCGGTCGAAGAAGCGATGACAGCCGTTGAGGGCGGCAGTTTTCCTTTCGCGAGATCTTCAGCAGCTTTTGCGGTATCTTCGTATTCATTGATCTTCGTCCCGCGCCAATGCTCTTTCAAGTAGTCCTTGCATTGCTTCAGCGCCTGTTCGTGCGAGGTAATCGTTTTGATCTTCTCGCGCGATACGCCTTTGCGCACCAGCAAGTTCTGATGGATATCGATATCGAACAGCTGATTGATGGTGAAGTTGTGGTTCGCCATGCCGCGGATTGCTTCGGTGACGACGCCGCCGGTGGAATTTTCAATGGGGAAAATGCCAAGATCAATCGTCCCATTTTCGAGCGCCGAGAGCACATTCTCGACCGAGACGAGGTAATCCAAAGAGAATTTCCTTATCTTGTTCTTTTTTGCGTACTCGCGAGCCGCTTCTTCCGAGAAACTACCCTTTGCACCGGAGATCCCAATTCTCATAGAACTCATAGCGGGTTTTGATCGCGAGCGAGCCGCACGAAACTCGTCGCGAGGGCCAAAGACGGCCCCGACGACGTGCCAGAGGCACGGCGAGGGGTCGGCTGCAGGCCCGTAGCAGAGTTTCGTGCGGCACAGCCGCGAAACATGCCTGTTGTATTGATTTTTTTCATAGACATGTGGTCAAAACCCGTTATGAGTTCATACCAAGAGCTTCTGCACCCCGGCTTCCCCGATCCCGAAGCGTTTTAGGACCTCTTTACAGTACGGATTGTATTTGTAGACGTCTTTGAAGAGCTCGTGATCGTGCTGTACGCTCTCAACCGCGTTCATCAACCACCCGAAGGAGACAGTATCTATCGCGGTGCGCTTAACGCCTGCTCGCGCAACAATTTGCGCGATGAAGTGTGTGAGAAACAGGGTCTTGGCTATATGCTTATCGTGCTCTTTGGCGCTCATTTCGATCACGTCGAAGCCGCACTTTTTGAGCCACTCGGTCAGCGCCGTGTATTCGTCGATGTCGAGCGTACCGTCGACCATGATGATTCGAAACCCCTTTACATTACCGCCGCTCTTCTCGTAGCTCTCGGGGCCCCACACCGGATGCGTCGCGAGATAACGCTTCCCTTTCGCGAGTTTCTTCAGAAGGTTGACAGTGTGTACTTTCACCGTCGCGACGTCAACGAGCGCGGTCTTCTCTCCCATGAGCGGAACGATCTCGCCGAGAACCTCTTCGAACGCATGGATGGGCACCGCCAAAACGACAGCGTCGCACTTCGCGGTCTCCGCGAGAGAGAAAAAAGTCGCACTATCGGGCTTCCTTTCCCGAGCGTGGACCTTGACGGCCACTTCGGGAGCGAAACGGCCCAGGAGGGTGTGTACAAGCGCGCCGAACGCGCCGTATCCTATGATGCCGACTGTTTTGAGCTCCATGGAACGAACACTACCTTCTTCCACGCCACTTTTCAACGGCTACCAATAACGGAGTTGCGAGGAAGATAGATGAATAGGTGCCGGCGACGATGCCGACGAGGAGCGTGAGGGCGAAATACTTCGTCGCCGCGGGGCCGAGCGCGAAGAGCGCCACGAGCACTACGATCGTCGTCATCGAGGTGTTCATCGAGCGTACGAACGTCTGCTCCAGGCTACGGCCCGCGGTTGCGGCAAAATCTTCCTTGCGGTTGCGCTCCTCGTTGAGCCGCAAGTTCTCGCGCGTGCGGTCGAAGACGACGATGGTGTCGTGCACGGAGTAACCCAGTATGGTGAGAACGGCGGTGGCGAAAAGCGCGTCCACCTGCACCCCCGTGAGGTGGCCGAGGAATGCGAAAAAGCCCACAGGCACCATGACGTCGAATCCGAGCGTAAGGAGCGCTATCAGGCCGTATCGCCATGAGGAAACGGGCTTCGATACCTTGCGGAACGCGAACGCGATAAAGAGAAGGATGCACAGCAAAACGAGCGCGAGTGCGATGAGCGCCTTGTTGCGGAGCTCCTTTCCGATGGTCGGTCCGACCTCCGAGAGCTGATCCACGTATGCCGTCCCGCCCGTATGCGAAAAGATCGCGGACAAGCTCTCGCGTTGCGGGTCCGAGATCGCCGCGGCACGGAGCGTGTAGCCATCCTCGCC
>MFLB01000046.1:30326-37176 GCA_001781445.1 Candidatus Kaiserbacteria bacterium RIFCSPHIGHO2_01_FULL_58_22
GCGTCGGTGAGACGTTGCTCGACGGCGCCCGGCGCGAGCCGGGCGCCGTCGTAGCGGATCTCGACCAGCGTCCCGCCCGTGAAATCGGGTCCGAGATGCAGGCCGAACGCGAAGATGGAACCAAGCGCGGCGAGAAGCGCGATGCCTGTTATCGCGAAGAATGCGTTCCTGTTGCGGATGATGAACATAGCGCATTAGCTTCGGGCTTCGAGCTTCCCCGCCTGCGCCGAGGCTTCGGCGGACAGGGAGCTTCGAGCAAAAAGACCGGAACCAAAAAGGAATCGAGTAATGCCGACTTTCGCGTCTATGCCGAGCGCGAGGAGGAAGGTGCGGGAGACGGTGATAGCGGTGAGCATGGAAACGAGGACGCCGAGCCCGAAGACGAGCGCGAAGCCTTTGATGAGCGAGGTGCCGAACCAAAAAAGGATGACGGCCGTTATCATGGATGAAATGTTCGAGTCGCGGATGGAAGGCCACGCCCGCGCAAAACCATCGCGTATCGCGTCCCCGGTGGATTTGCCGCCGCGCAGTTCTTCTTTCATGCGCTCGAATATGAGCACGTTGGCGTCGACCGCCATGCCGACGGAGAGAATGAACGCGGCGATGCCCGCGGCGGTGAGCGTTACGGGGATCAGTTGGAAGAGCGCGAGCACGACTAGCACGTAGAGAAGAAGCGCGAGCACGGCAACGACGCCCGGCAGACGGTACCAGAGGAACATGAAGAGCGCGACAAGAGCGACCCCCCAGAGCCCGGCGGCGACGCCCGCTTCCACGGCCTCCGCGCCGAGCGTGCCCGAAACCGTCTGCGTCGAGATGAGCTCGATCGGCACGGGGAGCGCGCCGTAATTGAGATTGCGCGCGAGCTCCTTCGCCTCTTCCGGCGTGAAATTGCCCGATATCACCGCCTTGCCGTCGTGGATGGGCTCGTTGATGACGGGGATCGAGATCGGCACACCGTCGAGGAACATGCCGAAATATCGGCCGACGTTCCCTCTCGTGAGATCGCCGAATATGCGCGTCCCTTCCGAATCGAACGTGAGCAAGACCACCGGCTCATTTGGAATGCCGCCGAGCGCCTGGTTGAACTCCAGCTGGGCGCTCTGCACGTCCTTCCCGGTGATGGCCGCCGGCTCGAAATACTGGTTCACGACCGACTCGGAGATGTCCGCCGGAGGGACGTCGCCTTTCAAAAGGCGGAATTCCAAAACCGGCGTCTGACCGATGAGCTTGATCGCCTTCTGCGCATCGGTAACACCGGGCAACTCCACGATGAGCCGTTCCTCGGTCTGTCCCGCGAGCGTACCGCCGCGCTGTGTCTGCACGATTGGCTCGGAAACGCCGAAGAGATTGACGCGGCGCTCGATGGTGTCGCGCAGGCTCACCATCGAGTCGGCGACGTCGGTTGATCGTATCGCGTCCAGCTTCGCGCGGTAGACGAGCTGTGTGCCGCCCGAAAGATCGAGGCCAAGCTTGAAGGGACGCGAACCGCTCATCTGCGATGAATACACGTACCATCCGATCCCGGCTCCGATAAGCAAAACCGCGAGTGCAACGAGCCGTCTTTGTAACATTGGCGCTTAGTATACGTCTCGAATCGCACTCCGCAATCAAGAAATGAGAAGCTGTGAAATGTAGAGCATCTTTATCAAAACGCTATGGCGTGAACCTGGGGCTGGTCACGACATAGCGTTAGCTTTCGTGGCTGCGGGAGCTGGAGTTATATAGTTGCTGCTTCAACGTTTGTATCAAGGTCGAGGACGGACAGAATGTGTTTTAGATCTGCTTCTCTTCCCCCCGTTGCGAGTATCCGCAAAGAACCCGGCCCCGAAGAAACTATATCTGTGTCTGTCAGTGCTCGTTCTACTTCAGTAGCAACTTCCGCTGCAGGATCAAGAAATGTTATCTGCGGACAAGCGCGTTCAAAGTATTCTCGCAGAAATGGCAGGTGAGTACTGGACAATGTCATCACGTCTATCAAAGAGTCTCCGGCAAGAATGGGCTCTAGAATAACCGCTACGGTCGTTGTGGTTTTCGGTTTGTCGTTCTTGAACGTTCCGGACTCCACAAGAGCAACGAGGTCGGAGGCGTTCACTTTGTGAATGATCGCATTGTCAATATTTTTGCTGTTGATATATCGCTCGATTTCCAAACTCTCGACCATCCCCTTCGTGCCGAGAATCGCGATGTGTTTGGTCTTGGATATTTCGACCGCATGTTCGATGGAAGGAAAGATGCCGATGAGATTTGTTGAATGATCTCGCCTGACTTCATCCAGCACCTGTACGGACGGCGTATTTGAAGCGACCACTATCAGTTTAGGTTTGTAGTTATTTTCGAGCCAAGAAATCGTCCTATTAACAATCGCTAGTAATTCCTCTCGGCTCTTATTCCCGTACGGAAAGTTTGCGCGATCCGCCAGATAGATTATGTTCTCATTCGATAACTTCTTTTGGAGTACGCGGATTATCGAATAGCTTCCGACGCCGGAATCAAAAACCGCGATTGGAGAATTGTTTTCCATCGTTCTGTCACTTCCTCGATAGTAAATCGAGCAGATTTTTGAATATCATCGCGACGGCGACTGGACCGACGCCGCCGGGGACGGGAGTGAATACGGAGGCGACTGCGGCACACGCAGGATCTATGTCGCCGATTATCTTTTTATTCAGCTCGCTCGTGCCGGCATCTATCAAGGCGACGCCTTGCTTGAGGTGTTCTGGTTTGATGAAGCCAGGATTTCCTGCACCAGAAACGATGATGTCCGCCTCCTTGAGGTCTTCTATAGAACCTTCTTCGAGGGAAAATACCGAGACGTTGGCGCCGAGGCTTCGCAGGAGCCACGCGGAGGGCTTCCCTACGAGCCGGCCCGCGCCCACGACAACTGTTCGCGCTCCCGCCGTTTCTATTCCCGCCCTTTTCAGTATTTCCACAACCGCAAGGGCAACTGGAGCATGCACGAGTCGTTCTTCTTCCGCTACTCTCGGATTCAGCGCGTCCACGTCTTTCTCGTTCGGGACGGCCGCGAGAACCTCGTTCGCGTCAACACCCTGCGGGAGCGGCAACTGAACGATGACGGCGTCCGTGTTCGCGACCATCCGGTTCACGGCCTGCTGTATCTTTCCAGCGTCGCTTTTGTCCGACACGTTGATGCGAACCATCTCGACGCCCAAGCGCTCCGCGCTCCGCGTCTTGATGCGGACGAACGATTCGATGACAGGGTGCGCGCCTACGACGACGATGCCGAGCTTCGGCTTCTTCGAGAGCGACGCGAACTTCGGCGCAAGATCGGAATAGATGTCTTCCGCGATAGCTTTTCCATCGATTATCATGCTCTATTCTACTCCCATTTCCTTCTTTAATTCAGCGATTCCCTCATCGATCCTGATTCTCGGCTCCCAGCCCAAAAGCTCCCGGGCCTTGCGATTGTCGGCGCGCGTGTCGTGCGGCTCGAGGCGCGGCTCGATGTGAACCGACGGCCCTTCTATCAAACCGGCGATAGTATTCACCGAGACGTTGTTTCCCGCCCCGATGTTGACGACCTCCCCCTTTCCCACCTTCGGACTCTCGGCCGCGAGAAGGTTCGCCCGGACGACGTCGGAGACATGCGTGAAATCGCGGGTCTGTGTGCCGTCGCCCGTGATGGTGAGGGGTTTCCCCTCCACGCGCTGTTTGAGGAATTTGCCGATGACGAGCGCGTAGGCGCCCTCCGGATCGAAGCGCGGGCCATAGACGTTGAAGTAGCGGAGGCTGACGGTCGGTAGGCCGTACACGCCGCTCCACATACGGCAGAGGAGCTCGCCGACGTGCTTTTGAAGGCCGTACGGACTCTTTGGCATCGGCGGCAGGTCTTCCGAGAGCGGAAGTATAGCCTGGTCGCCGTAGGCCGAGCTCGACGCGGCGTACACGAGGCGCTTCACGCCGCCGAGGTGCGCCGCCCGGAGCACGTTGATGGTGCCCATGATGTTCACCGAGGAGGTGTCCAGCGGATGTTCGATCGAGAATTGCACGCGCGGGAGCGCGGCTTCGTGGAAAACGAGCTCCGCGCCTTCGAGGATAGGCGCGAGCGTGTCGTACTCGCGGATGTCCTCTTCGTGGTACGTCGCCCGCGGATTCGTCCTCTCGTCAAATCGGCCCGCGGCGTAGTTGTCGATGACATGCACTTCATCGCCACGCCCTACAAGAGCGTCGACGATATGCGAACCAATAAATCCAGCTCCACCCGTTACAACGACTTTTGCCATATCATGATCCGCGTGCAGTTAGCATTATGCGTATTGTCTGAAGGATAATAAATAAATCGAGCAAAAGCGAGCGGCGCTTGAGGTAGTACAGGTCGTAGGAGAGCTTGGCCTTCGTTTCCGCGATATCGGTGCCGTGGTGCGGGTGCATGTCGTGCTTGAGCTGCGCCCAGCCGGTGAGCCCGGGCGTTATGAGGTGGCGCGCGTTGTAGTATGGGATTTTCGCGCTGTACTCGCGCGCGAGCGAGGGAAATTCCGGCCGCGGGCCCACGATAGAGAGATCGCCCTTGAGGACGTTCCACAGCTGGGGAAGCTCGTCGAGACGCGAATTGCGCAAGAACCTCCCGACGCGCGTTACTTTCAGCGCGGTCCGCCCGCCCGCGCCGTACTCGCCGCGGTCGTTCCCCGTCATCGAGCGGAACTTGACCAACGTGATCGGCTCCTCGAAGCGGCCCACGCGCACCTGATCGATGAAGACGGGCCCGCCGTCGTCGAGCTTGATGGCGAGCGCGACAAGGGGGTACGCCGCGAGCGACACGAGCCCGAGGATGACCGCGCCGGCCACGTCGACGATCCTTTTAACGAACGCGTAGGCTCGCGAGGAGTTCAGGCTCGCGAGTACCCATTCATACCTGACGAGGGAAAGCGGAACCCTGTCGAACACTTCCTGATACAGCTCCACGATGTCTACGATCACGAAACGTTTCTTGCGGAATGCGGCGTCGTAGATGATCGGACGCGCGGCTTCGAACGCCTTGTCGGAAAAATCGACAACGAGGAACGTCATGTCGTCTTCCGCCGCTAGCCGGCACGCCCGCTCTATCACCTCGTGGGGCGGCACGCGGGCGGTGTCGATGACGTGCGCGAATTCGAACGGGTAGCGCATATCATTGGCCACTTCTTCCGCAAGCGCACGCGCGTCCGGCCCCGAGGCGACCAGCACTCCCCTCGGCTTGCGCCCGGCCAAAAGCGTCGGAAGGCGGGTGAAAACGGAAACGCGCCAGAGGTAGATGAGCGCGAACGAAACGAGGAGATAGAGAACGAGGATGGTTTTCGGGGCGAGGCCGAACGCGGGTATGAAGAAGAAAAACAGAGCCGCCAGAAGTACGTTGACGATCTGCGTGTAGAAGATCGCGAGTGGAAGCCTGCTCCGGAACAGCCGCGTATGCCTTCCGTAGAGACCCGCGAGAAAAAATACGGCGATCCATGCGACGAAAAGGAGCGCGAACGGCACGAGGTGCCGCGCGTACAGCTCGACGCTCGGGAGTTCGAGGTAGCGGAGAGCGAGCGTCGCCCAGAGCGAAAGCCCGAAAACACCCGCGTCGCCGATGAGTAGGACAAGGTACTCTTGTTTCGGGACAAGCGTCATTGGTGGTATCATGACATTAAATTTGGCTTAAAACAAGGTCCGAAATTGGTATGCAGAAAAAGAAAATCCTCTACCTAATCACGAAAGCGACGCACGGGGGGGCGCAGAAATACGTGTACGACCTCGCGGTGAATCTGCCGAAAGCAGAGTTCGAGCCTATCGTCGCGTACGGAACGGAAGGAAGACTCGCGGACGACCTTCACAGAGCGAATATCGCGACAAAACGACTCCCGTCTCTTGGTCGCGATATAGCGATCATTTCTGACATAAAAAGTTTCTTCGAGATATACGGAACGATACGGACGATACAACCTGACATCGTCCACCTCAACAGCTCAAAAGCCTCCGCGCTCGGCGCGCTTGCCGCGCGCCTCGCCGGAGTCCCGAAAATAATCTTCACCGTCCACGGCTGGCCGTTCGGCGAGAAGCGAAATATCCCGGCGAAAATACTTATATGGAAGATCTCGTGGTTAACGGCGCTCCTTTCGCACGCGGTCATTTGCGTATCCGACTACGACCTCAACCTCGCACAGAGGATGCCGTTCGTCGGCCGCAAAGCGACGCGCATTTACAACGGCATCGGGCCGATGCAATTCGGTTCCGGGGACATTGTACGAAGCGCCTTCCCTGCCGGAGCGAAAATAACCGGAACCGTCGGCGAACTGATTAAAAACAAAAACCAGATCGCGTTGCTCGAACAGGCAAAAAGCGACCCGGGCATGTATGTCGCCATCGTGGGCGAGGGCGAAGACAGGCCGATGTTGGAGCAAAAAATACGTGAGTACGGATTGCGCGAGCGCGTGAAGCTATTCGGCTACGTTCCCGCATCCGACGCGCTCAAAGGTTTCGACCGCTTCGCGCTCCCCTCCCTCAAAGAAGGCCTGCCGACCGCGTTGATCGAAGCGAGGCTCGCGGGCCTTCCCGTCATCGCGAATCGCGTCGGCGGCGTGGGCGAAGTCTTGGACGCGAAAGACTTGAGCGAGTTTTCGCTTGAGCGTATGACAACAAGAACCTTCTCGCTGTATCGCGAGAGCATGTTTGGCAACCCGGGTTCCCGAGCCGAGCAGGCGAACCTTTGAAGGCGAGACGCGAGTCGGAGGACGAGGCGTAGCCGTCGCTACACCGAGTCCGAGACGAAGCGTTGTAGCCCAAAGGTTCGCCGCGCAGGCAGGGTGGGGTTTTCACACATGCTCTAGACTGCGCCGATTATCTCCGTCTCGTCGCGCGCCTGGATCGTCGGGCG
>MFLB01000046.1:37189-39539 GCA_001781445.1 Candidatus Kaiserbacteria bacterium RIFCSPHIGHO2_01_FULL_58_22
ATTCGGTGAGGAGGTGCGAGCCGCCGTAGCTCATGAACGGCAGGGTAGTGCCGGTGATGGGCAAGAGTCCCATGTTCATGCCCACGTGCACGACGAACTGCGCGAGAAGATACATGGCAACGCCGGAGGCGAAGAGCGAGTCGAAATTGTCCCTACCGCGCAACGCATGGCCGAGAATGCGGAGAACGACGACCGCGAACAGGCCGAAGAGGAGAAGAACGCCGATAAAACCCCACTCCTCGGCATACGCGGCAAAGATGAAGTCGGTCTGGTATTCCGGAAGAAATTGGAGCTTCGACTGCGTCCCGTATCCGACCCCCTTCCCTGTAAGCTCGCCGCTTCCGACGGCGACGGTCGATTGGTACGCGTTGTATCCTGCTCCCTGAATGTCGGCGAGGGGATGCAGGAACGTCAGAATGCGCGCTTTCTGATAGTCTTGCAGGCCCCAGTGCCACGCAACGCCCGAAAGGATCATGGCGCCGACGAGGAGCGCGGCGAGATGCTTCCACGAGATGCCCGCGAGAAGGACCATGCCGAGCCAGATCGCGGTGATGATGATCGCGGATCCGAGATCGGGCTGGAGAAACACGAGAGCAAAAAGAGCGAAGGCGTATGCGCCCGAGACGAGAATGTGGCGGATGTGGGCTATCTCGACGTGCCGCCGGGTGAAATATTTCGAGAGCAGGACAACGAGGACGATCTTCGCGGGGTCCGACGGCTGCACGAAGAACGCGCCGAGGTCGAAGCGCTCCTGCGCGCCTTTCACGATCGTCCCGAATGCGAATATGAGTCCGAGGAGAAAGACGGCGGCGCCGTAGAGAGCGATCACGAGCGGCGTGCGCCGCAAGAATTGGTATTCGGGGAGGCTCGCGGCGAAAAAAACGCAGATTGCGGCGCCGATCCAGACGACCTGCCGCTCAAAAAAGGCGTTTTCCGCCGAGAAGGAACGCATCGTCACTAGGCCGAGAAAAGAAATGGCGAGCGCGGCCGAGAATAGAAACCAGTCCACGTGGCCGAAGATGCTGGTCCGGCTTTCGGCCACGCGTCCAAATGCGCCCCGCATACGAGCTCAAAGGGAGATGGGCGGCAGGCGCGGGAGCACGTCGATGCGGCCGACCACGCGGGGGAGAGGATCCGGCCAGGTGAAGACGACGTTCCCCTTCTCCCCCGCTTCGAGCCTCGTCAGGGTCGTCGCGGAAGCGGCGAATGCGTTGCCCGCCGCATCGAACACCACCGCGACGAACAGCGGGTCGAGAACGGGCGCGACCGACGTGTTCTCGACGGCCGCAGTAAGGCGCGGGAGCGCGTTTTCGTTCGCGACGCTCTTTCCTCCAACGGAGACGACGCTCGCGGCATTCTGCAGGCGCTCCCACACCGGGCGCGACGTGAATTCGAAGTACGTGCGCGCAACCGCGCGGTTTCCCGTGTCGATCGCGCCCTCGAACACCGGCGTGATGCCGCCGGGCATTACGTATGTGGTCCCAAAACGCTCCGCGACAAGCACGTTGCGCTCGTCGTACAACCCGAAGCGGTAGCCGACCGCCCGCACGCCCGCTTCTCTGTTGGGATTTTCAACATAGGCGACGGCATTGTATACGCCGCCGCGCACGAGAAACGCGCGCGACCACAGGACGGCATGGGGGCTTAGCGCCCGCTCGTCGAGCAAGCGGCACGGGCCACCCTTGTCTGCCGCCGTTTCCCCCTGGTTTTGCTTCCCGTCGAAACAAGTCGGGGGCTCGTAGAGCCAGATAGCGAGAGGTATGCCGATGACAATCGCGAAAAAAAGAAACACACCGAGCCCATACACCGTTCGCCGACGAGATGCCCAGGACATGGGAATAGTGTACAGTGAAGAGCGAACAGTGAACAGAGGAGACCAAAGGAAAAATGTCTTGCGGTCTGCGCTTCGCCCGGCCTCACCGTTCCGACTCCCATTACTCCCTTTGTTCTGGCGACTGGCTACTCTTGCGTTTCCACTACCATTGCCCCTACCGAGCTTAACTTCCGAGTTCGGAATGGGATCGGGTGTGACCTCGGCGGTGAGTCACCAGAACAAAAAGAACAATCTCCTCGTTGAAAACGAAGAGCGACATCCGACACACGCAAGGCGTGTGTCGGGCAAAAAGAATCAACAAAGAAAGCGTTCACGCGACTCCCACAATTCCTTTCGAGAGTTCTGTTGGATTATTAGTACGCCTTGGCTCAATGCATTACTGCACTTCCACCGAGCGCCTATCAACGTGGTCATCTCCCACGATCCTTAACGATTCCTAATCTTGGAGTTGGCTTCCCGCTTAGATGCTTTCAGCGGTTATCCGTTCCCGACATAGCTACGGGGCGATGCACCTGG
>MFLB01000047.1 GCA_001781445.1 Candidatus Kaiserbacteria bacterium RIFCSPHIGHO2_01_FULL_58_22
CGCCAGAAATCCGGCGTGTCCGTCGTGAACGAGAGCGTGCTCTCGACGCGGCAGAGGGCGTTTTTGTGCTCCGCCGGTCCGAGCAGAAGGGCCGCGGCGCCGGCTCCCGCCGTGTACTCCAGCGCGTCGCCCGGTTTGCTCTGCGCGGCGTCCGCGCCTATCGCGAGCCCGAACTCGATCTGGCCGCTTCGGACGAATCCGTCAACGATCTGCAGGCCCGCGGTGCCCGCCTTGCATGCGAATTCCAGGTCGGCGGCGTGCGAGAACGGATCGAGATTCAGCGCCGAGACGAGCATGCCGCTCGTCGGCTTTACCGCGTAGGGATGGGATTCCGAGCCCACGAAGATCGCGGAGACCCGCAGGGAGGGGATGCCCGAGCACGCGAGCGCCTGGGCGGCCGCCTCGAAGGCAAACGTAAACGTGTCTTCGCCGCGACCGGGCACGGATTTCTCCTTCACGCCTAGGCTCAACAAAAGCGCGGCCGGGTCCTGGCCCCAATGGCGCGCGATGTCCGAGGTCTTGACCCGGTACTTCGGCACGTATACGCCGAATCCGATGATGGCGGAATGATCCATTGCAATCCGAGTATACCGCGCGCCTCTCCGTTCCTCAACGTGACGCTAGGTACGGAGCGTCCTTCGTCCCGGAGCCTCCTTTTCTTCGGGCCAACCGGCGATGCGCCCGCGCGAGCGTGTTCGTTGCTTGTGCCGCAAGAAGGGAAAGCTCGCCCGCGAGGACGGCGCCGCCGAAGATCTCCGCGAGTTGCGCCGGCGGTCGTAGCCTCGTTCTCTCCCGAAGGAGGAGATCGAGGCACTGCTTTTGCGCGGGGAGGTCCGTCCCGCCGCCGCGCACTCCGAGAAGGAGCGCGGGAAGCGCGACCGATATCCGGATGCCGCCATGCGCGCGGCAAAGCGCGGTGTCCGCAAGCGATCCTTCCACGACGTGCGCCGCGTCTTGGCCCGTCGCGAGGTACAGGGCGGCGAGCGTGTTCGCGGCGTGCAGATTACTCCCGAGCGCGCCCGCGAGGCGCGACCCGATCTCCAATTTGGCCCGCGCCGTCCTGCAGAGCGATGCCGGATCGGATCGCAAGACGCTCCGGACGACGTTTTCCGGAAGGAGGGCCTCGGCGCGCACGCGGTATCCGCGGCCTTTCTTTTTTGTCCGCGCGCTCGGCTTCTTGTCGCTGTCCACGTTGCCCGCGACGGTCAGGAGCGGGATGCCGAGTTTTTTCGAAATGAACTCTCCGGCCGCCTGCGCCGCTATGGTGAGCATGTTCATGCCCATCGCTTCGCCGGTATCCGCCGCGAGCGTGAGGAAGAGCACGCCGTCTTTCGCGTCGATCTCGTACGAGAGGATCTTCAGGTGGCGGCTCGTCGCTTCCGCGATCTTTTTCCATGCGGGCTCGAGCGCGCGGATCTTCGCGGCGATCTTTTTCGGGGCCTTCGCTTCGAACGCGACGGAGCGCGTTATGCCAGCGTATTCCGAGAAAGCGCGGACGCCGCCCGAGCGCGCGAGCGCCTTGCAGCCGCGGTTGACGCTCGCGACCAAGGCGCCCTCGGTCGTCGCGAGCGGCAGGTATATGTCCGCGGTTTCGCCGGAGCTAAACAGGATGTTCAGCGGTCCCGCGAGCCCGACCGGGAGGGGAACCGCGCCGAACATCTGTTCGCAGTTGCGCTCGTCCGCCGCGCCGATCCGCTTTTGCGCGACGGCAAGATTAGCGAGGCCGATGCCGAGTTCACGCTCGATCCGCGCGCGCCGTTCATCCACCCGCTCGCGCGCGTTCATAGAGGGCGGCAGATTCCGGAGATCCATGAGAAGGGAATTGTACCGCTCCGCGTTTTTCCCTCAAAGGCCGCCTCAGGCGCGCCTGCTTCCGCTCCCGACCCCCGCTTCGAAGATCGCGCAGTTCTTCTGGGCGCGAGCGTAGACGCGCACGGCGGGGAGCGCGCGTTCTTCGCAGATAAGGTGCACCGTGGGGCCGGCGTCCATGGTGTAGAGCACCGGGAGGCGCTCCCGGGTTCGGAGTTCTTCGATCTCGCGGATGATGCGATGCGTCTCCTCGGAGAGATAGCAAAGCGGCGGCGCGCTCGAAGCCATCACCGCATGCATGTCGAGGCAGTCTTCCTCGGCGACTTTTTGGAGCTTTTCGAAATCTTTTTTTAGGATGGCGTCGATGCAATCACGTTGTCGCGAAGGAATGCCGCGCAGACGCTTTTCGAACAGCGGACTCGTGCGCGCGAGCGCGTGGCCCTCGGTGGAGCCCGTCGCCTTTTCCGTTGCGGACGGCGCGATGACGACGTCGCGCAGGTTCCAATGAGCCGGGGGAGCGATCTGCTCCGCGTACGAAGCGCCGATCGCATCTCCTTCTCCGGCGATCATGGCCGAGAATCCGCCGAAGACGCTCCGGCTCGCGGAGCCGGAGCCGAGGCGGGCCAGAACGCTGACGTCGCGCCGGGACAGCTCTCCGGCGAATCCGGCGTACGCTTCGGCAATCGCGCTGAAGACCGCCGCCGACGACGCGAGGCCGACGCCGCGCGGGACCTTGGAGCGTATCTCGAGCGAAACGCCCGCGGGGAACGCCTCCGCCGCTCCGATCGCGTCGAGGTAGCGTTTGACGAGGAGAAAATGCTTCCGCAGGCGATCGGCCTCCTTTTCGGCGAGCTTCCGTTCGGCGCCGCCCGGCTCGAAACCGCGCGCGGCAAATGTTTCCGCATGATCGGCGATGACCTCGACCGTCGGCTGGTCGAGCGTCATGGAGAGCGAATCGGCGGCCGACAGGCGCAACTCCTCGTTGCGGTTGCCCCAATATTTGATGAGAGCGATATTCGGCGCGGATGCGGCGCGGATAGACATATCAGAGTTCCATTGTAGGCATACTTCTTTGGTTCGCAATCTTCACTATTTCCTCTCTATCGCCGACGGCGAGCACGATACCCGCGCCACCCGTGCGGCTACCTGCGCCGATAATCTTTCCCGCACCACCTGCGGATTCAATAGCTGCGATAAGCTGTTGTGCCTCCGGTGGGACCACGCCGAGCGCGACCTGCGCTTTATGATGGTCGCGCATGACGGCACCGAAAGGTTCACCCCGCATAAGTCGCTCGGTGCAATTGCCGATAGTGTCCAAATGCTCCCGGATGTCCGGTTCCCGGCCTCGCATCCATGCAACGAGTTCGTTTGTAGGTTCTCCAGGAACCCCCGTGTCGATAAGTACGGCATCCCGGAGAAGTTCCGCGGACAGTTCGATGGGCTGTACCTCACCTTTTCTATACAGTATCGGGGCTCCTTGCCAAATAACGGCAAAGTCAAAACCACTGTTCCCGGGACTGAGAGTATTTTCGATGTGAAGGGCCGTCTCGCGCGAATCACCGAGGAGCACGCGCGCGACGGCGACAATAAGCGCAGTTGACGAGCCCATTCCCTTGCCTATGGGAACATCCGAATTGACGGTAAGTCTGCCCAAGAGGTCGGCCTTCTTTTCTTTACACGCGGCAGCTATTCTTTCGACGTACGGTAGCCATTGTTCGTTGCCCTCCCAGAGTATCTCGGTTCGCCAGAGGGCAGTATCTTCGTCGAAGGTCGTACATACGCCCAAGCGTGAGGGGACCGCAATGCCCGCACGGCCAAAGAGCGCTCCGTACTCTCCCGCGAGAATTATCTTGCCCGGCACGAAGGATTCGCGCGTCATGCTCCGTAGCGGCGCCGCCGTTTTCGGTACGCCGCGAGGCAATCCGCGAGGTCTTCCGGCGCAATGTCCGGAAAATGCTTCTCCGTGAAGACCCATTCGGCATACGCTCCCTGCCAGAGGAAGAAATTGCTGAAGCGCATCTCGCCCGAGGTGCGGAACACGAGGTCGATATCCGGCAGTTCCGGATGATCGAGGTGCGCGCGGAGCGATTCTTCCGTGGCGCCGGAAGCCCTCATGCGCCTGACGGCGCGTATAATCTCGTCCCTGCCGCCGTAATCGACGGCCAGGTGGAGGGCGAATTTCTTGCAATCCTTCGTCATTTCCTCGGTCTCGGCGATGATCGCCGCGAGCGACCTCGGAATGCGGTCTTTGCGCCCCGAATGCACGAATCTCGTGTCGTTTTTCAGGAACGCATCGCGCTCGTTCCGCAGGTACTTCTCGAGGATGTTCATGAGCGCGCTCACCTCCTTTGTGTCGCGTTTCCAGTTCTCCGTCGAGAAACACCACACCGTCAGCACGCCGACGGAATTTTCCCGGCACCACTCCGCGAGCGGCCGGAAATTCTCTGCCGCCTTCTCATGGCCCTTCCAGGCGGGGAGACCCCGGGCTTTCGCCCAGCGCCGGGAGCCGTCGGGGATGATCGCGAGGTGGATCATGCGGAAAGGATAATGCGGAGGCCCGCGCGGAACCACGGCGCGTATTCATCCGGGTTCGTCTTCATGTCCTCGACCAGCTTCCCCGTGTCCATCCACCGGTACTCCGCCACTTCGCCGGGATCTGGGAAAATGACCGGATCTTCCGCCTCTCCCGTGAGGATCGTAACGTGTTCGTGCTCGACCCCCCTTCCGCCCGGGTCTTCCGCGCGATAGACGAAGGACGGTCCTTCGTCTAGCAGGCAGGCAAAGCCCATTTCCTCCTTCAGCCGCCGCTCTCCGGCCTCGCGCGGCGTTTCGCCGTCCCGGGGATGGCTACAGCACGTGTTCGCGAGGATAAGGGGCCACAGCATCTTCTTGCGGCTTCTTCGCTGGACCAACACTTCTCTCCGCCGCCTTCGAAAGACATACACGGAAAACGCCTTGTGTAATTTCCCCCTGCCGGTATGGGCTTCAAGAGAATCGGACATGCCGATCGTTCCTCCACGCTCATTGACGAGAATAACGGCTCCGGACATGGGGCCATCCTACCATCCCCCGCGGCGCCCGCTAACGCGGTTTTTCGGCGCCCGGTCTTCATCTTGCGCTCATGGGAAGCGAGTACTACAGTATACGTATGGTCGACAGGGAACATCAGGAGTGGCTTGCGAATCGCAAGGCCAGAAAAGACGACCGGAAAAAGGCTAAGCCCGAGCCGTTGCGGCCGACCGATGAGGGCGGCCCGCGCGCCGGGGGAAGCGCGCTCGCCGGAGGAGGGATCGAGCGGGATGATTTCGATCCCGTCCTCTGGTGAGTGGTATACTTCCGCATGCGCAACGCCTACGCGCTTCTCGGCTTCACGACGCTCCTCGTCATTGTCGGGGCGGTGTACGCGTTCAATCGGGGCTCTGCCGAAAATGCGAACGAGCCCATTACCAGTTCATCGGATGGTTCCATGGCATCCACGCTTGCTCTTGCCAGCGCCGCCTTTCAAAACGGCGAAAGCATCCCATCGCCGTACACGTGCGACGCGGAAAATGTCTCGCCGCCGCTCCGAATATCCGGCGTCCCGGAAGGCGCGAAGTCTCTCGCGCTCGTCATGGACGATCCCGACGTGCCCAAAGCGCTTCGGCCCGACGGCGTGTTTGATCATTGGACGCTTTTTAACATCCCGCCCGATACGCGGGAGATCGCGCAGGCGGGGAGCGCGGGGACGCCGGGCGCAAACGGCGCGGGCAAGAACGCCTACACCGGCCCGTGTCCGCCCAAGGAGTACGAGCCGAGCGAGCACCGCTACTTCTTCCGCCTTTACGCGCTCGACGCCGAACTCTCGCTCCCGGAGGGCGCCGCGAAAGCGGACGTCTTGAACGCGATGGAAGGGCACGTTCTCGGACAGGCGGAACTGGTAGGTCGCTACAAGCGACGATAGTTCGCGTTCTCTCAAACGAGGTCAACCGCGCATCGCGCTGTAATTATGAAGGGTCTTGATGGAGTTGGGAAGAAAAGAACCCCCACCGGGTCTGGCGAGAAGAATTCCGGTGATCAGGAGAGGATATTTGGCACGAGTGTATTCAATTTCGAAGAGGTCCTTCCCGATCATCCTGCCTCGCACGAATTATTGGTAGCGGCGCGCAACGCGCAGGACGCGATCCGACAGAGAAAACAGATCGAAGTTTTAGAACCGCTGGCAGAAACATTCGTCAAGGCTCTCGTTGATACGCTCTCGAACGGTCTCATGGAAGAAATGTTGAATGAAGAACGGTGCCGTGCTGGTGCGTTATTCATCTTGCGAACCATTGCCGAGGATTTGGGACAGACCGGGGAATCCTGGACGGTGGAAGAGTACACTGCGAGGGGTATCGAAGACCAATTATCAGATTTTGCATGGAAGCATGAGGAGGCGTTGATGACCTTTGCAGATTCTGGAGGCGAATCCGCGGCAAACGTATTGCGAGTATGCGCGTCTCTCTCGGAGAAGAAACATCTGGATGGGTGGAAGCACTGGCAGAATATTCTGACGGCGAGAACGGATTTGATAATACGCAATCTGGAGGCCTTCCCGCTAGAATTTACGAACCTAACGCCATACGTGGAAGAGTTTGGGAACGAAGAACGGCGAAAGGTCGTCGAGCAGTTCGTACTGGACGCGGCAAGACGGAAGAACCATGCTCCGCTTTCGCAGTGGTTTGTTAGCTCGTGCGCTCGAGCGAGCGGGTATGCCGTACAACAAATCAGCGCAATGACAGGAAACGCTACACAAGCGCTCGACCTCGCGTATTGGTGGCACGCGGGAACGGCCTCACCCAAGCTTGCGGGAACAGTGGAGAGTAACATGGACACCATCGCAGAACTCGAGGTAGCCTCCAAAGGTGCGACGAAATATCTCTATGAAAAATATGGCATTCGTGATTTCGGGCGCTATCCAGTGGAAATGCTCCTTGCGCAATATCATCTTAGGGAAGACAGCGCGACGCCCTACGGCGTCATCATCAATCCGAAGTCGGACCACAACGGGGCCTTCTACGATAACAAGGAAGTATTCCAAGCACTTATCGACCAGCTTGGCGCCGGCTTTCCCGTGCGCATCGTCGAGTGTGAAAGCGTCATCGGCATAGGAAAAAAGCTGATTCAGCTGAATAAGGACCACGGGAAGATAAGTTTTGCCATCATCGGCGGACACGGTACCGCCCCGAGCATCACGCTCGGGGACAAGGGTAAGACGGCTGTCTTGCGCGTGGACGACCTTGAAGGAGCAGGGCTTCGGAGAGCCGGAGGATCGTTCTTTATCGCTAATCCAACAATCATCCTCAACTCCTGTAGCACAGGAAGTGATTATGGCGTTGCGGCAAATATGCTCCTGACGTTCCCTGGAGCGACGATCCTCGCGCCCGAGGAGCCGACGTCTATCAAGGATATACGCGTAACGATGGATGGCGCCGGCGTGCCTAGATTCGACGTCGAATTTTTCGAACCACGCGTAACGCGCGTCCACAGCAACGACCCGAGGGCGATCGCCAGCCGTGTCCCACGAAATAGCAGGTGATTGTTGTATACTTGTACGCATGGATGTACGCATCAAAGCGACCGATTACGAGCTGACCCCTGAAGTTGAATCCTATCTCGACGGGCGCCTCCGTTCGCTAGAGCGGCTTCTCGCCGAGGATGCGGAACTTGCCCGCGTCGAGATAGAGCTTGGCCGCGACGCTGGCAGGCCGCGGCACGGAGCCAACATCTGGTTTGCAGAGATACGCATCGCCCGCCCGGGGAACGATCCCGTGTATGCGCGCAACAACTCGGAGAGCGTCAACGGGGCTATAGACGACGTGAAAGAGGAAGCGGAGCGCCAGCTCAAGCGCGAGAAGAAGATCCACATACGCTTGTATCGCAAAGGCGGCGCATGGGCGAAATACATCCTGCGCTTCGGCCGCCCCGAATGACATACTGACATACTCAAGTATGTGAGTATGTCGCTCTCGGCGCCGTTAGCGTGCCCGCGCGCCGGAGCGTAGGAAGTCGGCGTATGGCATTTCTTTTCTGCCTTCGGGCTTTACTTTATCGATAGCAAGGCCCTCGCTCTCAACGTGCGCGTCGAGTATCTGCACGCGAATGTGTTTTCCATTCCTTTCAAAAAACGCATACGTGCCGGGCCAGCCTTCGTAGGCGCGGATTTTTAGAAGGTTTTTGTACGCATCATCCGAGAGATCGAGTAAGCCGTCTTTTTTCTCGATCTTTTCGCAGTAGGTGGCGATGTCGTGATTTTGCTCGCGCGCCTCTATTCGTCCGGCAACCCACTCGGGGAGGATCTGAACAAGTAGTCTGCCGCTTTCGCGAATGAAGAGATCCTCAAGCTCCGCCGCGCGCGGCGGCCATGTAGGCGACATTATTTTTTTCTGCGCGACCACAGGGCCTTCGTCCAATTTCTCAACGAGTAAGATAATGGACGTCCCGATATTTCGATCGTCGTTGAGGATCGCGGAGCGGATAGGGGAGGCGCCGCGATATCGCGGGAGGAGGGAGAAGTGGACGTTCAGCGAACCGCACTTCGGGATGTCGAGGAGAGCTTTCGGCAGTATCTTTCCGTAGTCAACGACGATATACACGTCCCAATCTATTCCAATATTCTGCAGAATATTGGTATTGAATTCGTCCGGCTGGAGGACGGGGATGCCGCGCGCCGAGGCCCATTCCTTCGCGGGCGGAGGAGCGAGCCGAAGCCCGCGCCCGCGCGGCGCGTCTGGCGCGGCGACGACGAGTGCCGGCGCGTATCCAGAGCGCTCAAGTGCGTCGAGAATGCCGATCGCGATACGCGACGTCCCGAAGAACGCGAACCGTATCTCACTATCCCGATGAGGTCTGACCTCATCGTGTCTCGCAGGATTATTGGAAGTCGAATACCCCGTAGCTTTGCTGCGGAGTAGAGAGACTGACAGATATGAAGCGCCGGCGAGCGCTTCTTCTTCCAAAAAAGAAGCCCGGCGCCGCCCCGCGAAATACCTCGTCCCTGTGGGGCGAGGATAGGAGCGGATTTCTTTATTTCGAGCTCTCTTTTTCGTCATAGAGTTTCGTCGCCTTGTCGGTGTAGAGGACGCCTTCGAGGTGGTCGAGTTCGTGCTGGAAGACGTGCGCGAGGAAGCCGGAAGCGCCGCGCGTGAACGCTTTGCCATGCTCGTCATGCGCGCGTACCGTCGCTTTCTCGGCGCGCGGCACGGCGCCCCACTTGCCGCGAATGGAAAGGCATCCCTCGTGCTTCTGTTTTTTCTCGCGGGATACTTTCGTGAGCACGGGATTGATGTATACCTGATCCGGAAGAGGCGGTGGTTCAGACCCACGAGGCGTCGCCTCGTGGGTTTCGTCAGGGGCATTCCTCGAATCCCGCGCAAGCGCGCGGCCGGAAACGATGAAAAGGCACAGTGATTCACCGACCTGCGGCGCGGCCAAGGCGACGCCGAACTCCTCCTTCGCGAGGAGTGCTCTCATTTCCTTGATGAGGCTCTGTATATGCTTGCTCCGTATCTCGGCAATGGGAATCTCCTCTGCCTTTTGCCGTAGCGCAGGATTCTTGTTCTCGGGTAAAATTGTCTTCATTCCACGAACTATAGCGAAAAGTGTAGAATACTGCTATGCGACATATCGGTTCACATCTCAAGCGAACGGTATCGAAGGCCCGAATAACCGAGCGGGGAGAGCTGATGGAATATTTTTGCGAGAAGCTCAACAAGAGCCGCCTGCGCGACGGCCTGCCGCCTATTGGCATGGCGCGGATGGGAAAGATGCTCGAAAAGATCCCCACAAAAGACCTCTACTACATCAAGCGCGTGTGCGACGACGCGCAGAATTTCTCCAAGAAGTTTTGGTGGTTGTTAAATCCCGAGAAGTACAAAAAATAAGTGCGGACGGCCCTCGGGGGAGGAGGAGAGAGCCGTCCGCGTCCGGCGCGTGACGGGAACAGACACGCGCCGGAAAAGAAACTTTTTGCCGGGTCCGGCGGCGCGGCATCATGGCTTGCCGCGCCGCCTTCCCAGCACGAGCCGCCGTCAGGCGATGGCGGCTCGTTGCTGTCGAACAAGCTACGCCTTCTTTCACGAAAGTCAATCAAGTCGGCTCCCGCTATACGCCATATGCTATACGCTATATAATGCCTTTCCTTATGTCTTTTTCCTTCTCTCCCAAGCTCGGCATCGATCTCGGCACCACGACCGTGCTCGTCTTCGTGCCGGGGCGGGGAATCGTCCTGAACGAGCCTTCGGTCGTCGCCGTTTCGACTCGCGACAACAAGATACTCGCGGTGGGCAACGAGGCGAAAGAGATGGTCGGCCGCACGCCGGACGAGATAGTCGCGTACCGCCCGATGAAAGACGGCGTAATTGCCGACTATCGCGTTACAGAGGCGATGCTCCGCTACTACATCAGGAAGGCCCTGGGCAAATGGAACCTCTTTCGTCCCGAGGTGATGGTCTCCGTGCCTGCCGGAGTGACCTCGACCGAGCGGCGCGCGGTGGTGGAGGCGGCGACGAAAGCCGGCGCGCGCGAAGCGTACGTGGTGAAAGAGCCGATACTCGCCGCTATAGGCGCGGGCATTCCCATCCACGAAGCGCGCGGGCACATGGTCGTTGACATCGGCGGGGGGACGACGGACATCGCAGTCATCAGCCTCGGTGGCATCGTCGCCTCGACCTCGGTGAAGTGCGCGGGGAACGCCTTGGATCACGCCATTGCCGATTACGTGAAGAAAACATACAACCTCGGCATCGGCGACAAGAGCGCCGAGGACGCGAAGATCCGGATCGGCTCAGCGGTGCCCCTTGAGGAGGAGCTCTCGATGGTCGTAAAGGGGCGCGACCACCTGACGGGCCTGCCGCGCACCGTCGAGATAGCCGGGAACGAGCTCGTGCGCGCGGTGGGTAAGGAATTGCGGACGATCATCAACGCGATGAAAGACGTCTTGCAGGAAACGCCACCCGAACTCGCGGCCGACATCATAGACAACGGCATCGTGATGACGGGCGGCACGAGCCTTCTGCGCAACTTTCCCGAGCTCGTCTACCGGCGCACCGGCGTGAAGGCGCGGCTCGCGAAAGACGCGCCCTTTTGCGTCGCGATGGGCACCGGCGAAGCTTTGAAACACCTCGAGGCGTACAAGAAAGCAATTATCGCCAAACGCTGATTTCTCCGCACCTCTTGTGCGAGTCAGACCTGCACAACTCTTCTACTGCCGGGGTGGAGTGGGAGGAACGCCGTTCTTCTGCAGTTTCGTGATGTCCTGCATGAGCTTGCGCAGGTCGGTTTGGATGTCCGCGAGGGTTTTCCGCTGTTCGGCCTTGCGCGCCTCCTCCGCGGCCTCGTCGCTCTCTTCCTCCTCGGTCATTTCTTCGACGTCCTCGCTGATCTCCTCCACGTCTTCCTGCAGTTCGCCCATGTCTTCCTGGATCTCGCCGATGTCCTCCTGCAATTCTTCGATGTCCTCGCCTACCTCTTTCAGTTCCTGGGTCGTGTAGTTGATGGTCATCTGGATGAATATGGCTAGATAGATCGCCTCCAGGGAAACGACGGTCGTGAGGATCAGCAACATGCTGTCGAAGGGTATCAGCTCTTCGGCCGCCGCGATGAAGCATGCGACGAAGAGCACCGTGTGGATGATGATGGACGCCGGAGAGCCGATCCATCGCGTGATGCCGATCGCCGTTTTCCAGATGTGGTAGGGGTCTTTCATCCCGCCCTTGCTACGCTTATAAAAAGCACATACATGTTTTCTCGCGATGAAAGTGCGGGGTTCATAGTTTGATGCGGGCAGTATACTCCCGGATTGTTATAATCAAGGGATGAAAAAGGGACCTGTGGGGAATACTCATCTCGTTGCTGGCGGCGCGGAACGCATACCCGCAATCCTTCGGATGCTTGAAGCGCGCGGGTTGAGAACCAAGGGCAATCCCGATTTCTATGTCAAGTCATACGCGCGCTTCGGCGTCGACGACGCGCGCGAGCTTCGCGAGCGCGCCGCCCTGCGGGCCGTCGGCGGGCGTCGCGTCTTTATCGTCGCGACGCCCGACATGAATCGCGAGGCGCAGAACGCGCTTCTGAAAACGCTCGAAGAGGCTCCGGGAAACGCACTATTCGTGTTTGTACTTCCATCGCCGGAATCTCTTCTTCCGACGTTCCGTTCACGCACGCAAACACTTCTCGTCGAGGGACGAAAAGAGCAACAAGACGATGTAAAAGCATTTCTTGCGGCAACGCCTCAAAAACGCCTCGATATAGTAAAGCCGCTCCTCGAAAAGGGTGATGAAGATAAGCGCGACCTCGGCGCCATCCTTGCGTTCTTGGGCGCGCTTGAGAGAGCGCTTGAGAAGAATCCCGAAGGTCTCGTCGCCATCTACCGAGCGCGTAAGTCCATTACCGACAAGGGCGCGCTGGTCAAACCGCTCCTGGAGCAGGTCGCTCTCCTCGTGCCGCGAATATGATATATTGAGGCGTATGTCAAAATCGAAAGGGCGAAAAGTTACGGTTACCACTATTGCAGGACTTGCGGCTGTCATTGCCGATGGTTTCTCCGATATGGCGGAAGGGTTTGATGGAATGAACCAGAAATTTCTTGATTTGCAGCTGGAAATGCGCAATGGATTCGAAGAGACTAATAAGAAGCTCGATCGTATTGATACGCGCATCGCCGCGCTCGAACTTGCCGTCTTTGGCGCAACGACCGCCGACGGTGCACGCCTGCTCGAACATTCTCTTCTTACTGGCGACGTAGAGCGAGTGAAATGCAAAAGTGCTCTTTTGCATTTCCGAGCCGAGGAGTCAGAAATTGGCGGAAACGCCCTGCGCCTTTGCGCAGGGAGTGTATTCCGACCCGCAGGGTCAACGCCCTGCGGTGTCGGAATGAGCCAATTTACTCGGCTTAGCAAATTAGAGAAAGCGGTGTTCAAGGAATGATCCAATGAATTACGATTTCAAAGCATTTGACGGACAAGTCGCCGCGGCCCGCGAGTGGCTTGGGAAGGAATATAGAGGTCTCCGCACGGGGCGCGCCGCGCCGGCGCTTCTCGACGGCATATCGGTTTCCGCGTACGGCTCGATGATGCCGCTGAAACAGGTCGCGAACGTCGGCGTCGAAGACGCGCGGACACTGCGCGTACAGCCCTTCGACGCCGCGCTCCTGAAAGACGTCGAGCGGGCGATCTCCGCCGCGAATCTCGGCGTCGGCACGTCTTCCGACGGAGCCATAGCGCGCGTCTCGTTCCCCGAACTCTCCGCGGAGCGCAGGATACAGCTCGTCAAGCTCGCGAAGGGCAAGCTCGAAGAGGCGCGCACCACCGTCCGCATCGCGCGCGACGAGGCGTGGAAAGACATACAAGAGAAGGAGCGAAAAGGGGAACTTACCGAGGACGATAAATATAATCTGAAGGAAGAGTTGCAAAAGCGCGTGGACAAGGGGAACGAGGAGCTGGAGAAAGCGTTTGAAAGCAAAGAGCGGGAAATGACGTCGTAGCCGTCGTAAACGTCCTATACGTCATGCGTGCCATGCACTTCCGGCGATTAGAACGTCTATAACGTCTCGAACAATTAGAACATGCTCACCGCATTGCTTGTCGTCGCGATACTCGTGTTGCTCATCGTCGCGCACGAGCTCGGGCACTTTATCGTCGCGAAGCTTTTTCGCGTGCGCGTGGAGGAGTTCGGCATCGGGTACCCGCCGCGCGCGTTCACGCTCGGGAAGCTGGGCGGCACCGAGTACACGCTCAACTGGATACCGTTCGGCGGATTCGTGCGGCTTTTCGGCGACATCGGCGAAGGCGAGCGCGGGCGGGGGAGCCTCGTCGGCGCGCATCGAGGGGTGCAGGCCCTGATCCTCGTCGCGGGGGTCGCGATGAACGCGCTCGCGGCCTGGATGCTCTTCGCCGCCGCCTATCACGCCGGCATTCCGCGGGTGGTCGAGGAGCGCTCGCCCGGCGAATCCGTGCGGCTCCTCGTCGCGCAGGTCGTGCCCGGCTCCCCGGCGGATTCCGCCGGTCTCGCGCCCGGCGATGAGATGCTCGGGATCAGCGACGCGGAAGGCGCGGCGCTCGACGAGCCGACGCCGGCGGCGTTCTCCGATTTCATACGCGCGCGCGGCGGCAAGCCCGTAACGCTTTCGTACGTCCGCGCGGAAGGGGAGATGAGCGCGACCATCGTGCCCGCGCACGCGGTGATCCCCGACGAGGCGGGTCGTCCAGCCGTCGGGATGGCGCTCTACCTCGTGAGCGAGCAATCGCTCTCGTGGGGCGCGGCCGCGATGGAGGCGTTCTCCGCGCTCTCAAACTCGTTCCGCGCCGTCGCGGGGGGCTTGCTCTCCATCGCGGAGCGCGTCGTCGCGGGGAAGCCGAGCCTCTCCGGGGTCGTCGGCCCTATCGGCCTCGTCGGCGTCGTGGGAGACGCCGCGCGAAGCGGCGTGGGCAACCTCCTCGCGCTCGCGGCGTTCATCTCGGTCAATCTTGCCATCATAAATCTCGTGCCGATACCGGCTCTCGACGGAGGCCGCCTGCTCCTCCTCGGGATCGAGGCGGCGATGCGCCGGAGCGCGCCGCGGCTCGCGCTCCATGTGATGAACGCGCTCGGCGTCGCTCTCATCGTCTTTCTGATGGTAAGCGTCACGTTCAACGACATCGCGCGCCTCCTTGCCTGATATCAACGATCCTGCACGGTCGTGCAGGATCGTTGATATGGCGCGGGCCGCGGATTGTTTTGCAAAGCGCGTTTCGGGGCTTACAATGCGCCCGATGAGGCAGTCCCAACTTTTCACCAAAACGCGGCGTGATGCGCCAAAAGACGAGGTCGCGAAGAACGCGCAACTTCTCATCCGCGGGGGATTCATCCATAAGGAAATGGCGGGAGTGTATTCCTTTTTGCCACTCGGTCTACGCGTCCTCAACAACATCGTGCAGGTGATTCGCGAGGAGATGAACGCCATCGGCGGGCAGGAGGTCGCATTGACGGCGCTCCAGAGTCCGGAGCCGTGGACGAAAACGGGGCGATGGCGGGACGACGTCATCGACGTGTGGTTCAAGACGAAGCTGAAGAACGGCGGCGAGCTCGGGCTAGCGACGACGCACGAGGAGCCGCTCTCGGCGGTCATGGCGGAGTACATCCATTCGTACAAAGACCTCCCGAAGTACGTGTACCAATTCCAGACGAAGTTCCGCAACGAACTCCGCGCCAAGAGCGGCATCATCCGCGCGCGCGAATTTCTCATGAAAGATCTCTACTCGTTCAACCGCGACGAGAAGGAATTCCGCGCGTTTTACGAGACGTGCGCGGCGGCGTACAAAAAGATCTTCGAGCGCGTCTGGATCGGCGAAAAGACCGTTCGCACGTTTGCGAGCGGCGGCGTATTCTCGAAATATAGCGATGAGTTCCAGTGCATCTCTCCCGCGGGAGAAGACACCGTCTATATGCACGAAGAAAAGGGCATCGCCGTCAACAAGGAAGCGTACACGGACGAGGTGCTTGCCGATCTCGGCCTCGATGCGGATGAACTCGCGGAGAAGAGGGCGATAGAGGTGGGGAACATCTTCCCGCTCGGCACGCGTTTCTCGGAGGCGCTCGGCCTTTGCTTTAAGGACGAGAAGGGGCAGACGGCGCCGGTCGTCATGGGCTCGTACGGCATCGGACCGGGGAGAGTAATGGGCGCTGTCGTCGAGGTATTGAGCGACGAGAAGGGAATCGTATGGCCCCGCGAAATCTCTCCGTTCGCGGTTCATCTCGTCGCGCTTCCAGGCGGGAACGCCGAGGTCGCGCGCGAGGCCGACCGACTGTACGAACTGCTGGGAGAGAGCGGCGTTGAGACGCTCTACGACGACCGCGACGCGCGCGCGGGCGAGAAATTCGCCGATGCGGATCTTATCGGCATCCCGACGCGGCTTACCGTTTCGGAGCGGACGCTGGCGGAGGGAGGCGTCGAAGTGTATGGGCGGCAAGATGGGAAAACGGCGCTAATTCCGGATAGCGCGATCATAGACTTTCTCAAGAAGGATTAAGTTCCAATTATCAATTCTGAATTTCCGATCAAGCTCCAAATCCCAATGCGCGATTGATAATTAAGTCATTGAAAATTGAAAATTTCGACCCATATGGCGCAATCGTTCACACAAAGTCTGCGGGGTCTCACGGATCGAGTTCTTGCCTTGCTATCGAACGATATCGGGATCGATCTCGGCACGGCCAACACCCTTGTCTACGCGAAGGGGCGCGGGATCGTCATCAACGAGCCGTCCATCGTCGCGGTCAACCATAAGACGGGGCAGATCGTCGCGGTGGGAGCGCAGGCGAAGGAGATGCTCGGGAGGACCCCCCAGCACATTCAGGCCGTACAGCCCGTCATCGACGGCGTCATCTCCGATTTCGAGGTCACTTCGGAAATGCTCTCGTATCTCATCGGGAAAGCGCAGATGGGGCACGGCAAGCTCCTGGGACCGCGCGTGACGATCGGCGTGCCCTCCGGCATCACCTCGGTCGAGGTGCGCGCGGTGCGCGACGCCGCGCGCGCGGCCGGCGCCCGCGAGGTGCACATCATAGAGGAGCCGATGGCCGCGGCGATCGGCATCGAGCTTCCGGTGCATGAGCCGCGCGGAAGCATGGTCATCGACATCGGGGGCGGCACGACCGACATTGGCGTCGTTTCCCTCGGCGGCCTCGTCAATGCGCGCAACGTGCGGATCGCTGGAGACCGCTTCAACGCAGACATCGTCGCCCACGTGCGCAACGAGTTCAAGGTGCTTATCGGCGAGAAGACCGCCGAGGAGCTGAAGATCGCCCTCGCTAGCGTTTCCGCGAACCGCGATCGGATAGAGGCTTTCGCGCGCGGCCGCGATCTCGTTACCGGACTGCCGCGCGAGATCGTTATTACCGACAACGACATCCGCAACGCGATCGGGCACTCCGTCGAGGAGCTCGTGGAAGCGGCGAAAGAGGTATTGGAAACGACGCCGCCGGAATTGGTCGCCGACATCATGCAGAAGGGCGTCTATCTCGTCGGGGGCGGTGCCTTGATCCGCGGGCTTCCGGAATTCCTGACCGAGTCGCTCGGCGTCCCCGTCATCGTCGACCAGGATCCGCTCACGGCCGTGGTGCGCGGCACGAGCGTCGTTCTCGACGACATCGACCGGTACCGCGAGGCGGTACTCAAATCCGACGATGAGCTCGTACCGACTGAATAACGGACGGGGCGCGCGGCGCCTTTGGGCGGCGACGCTCGCGCTCGCGCTCGTGCTCGCGCTCGATCTCTTGAGCGGAGGAGCGCTCCGCTCTCTCGCACGCGGCGCCGCGCTCCCCGCGTGGAGCGCGGGGTCCCGGATCGCCTCCGCGGTTTCGGGGAGCGGTTTCTTTTCGAGCCGCCGCGCCCTGCAGGAGGAGAACGACGCGCTGAAGCGCGAACTCGCGCTCCTCCGCGTGCGCGCGGCCGAGGCGCGGGTGTTGCGGGACGAGGCGGAGAAGCTCCGCGCGCTCTCCGGCCTCGCGGCGCTCACTCCGGGGGTCGCGGCGCCCGTTGTTTCTTCGGCGAGCGGCTCTCCCTACGGAACGTTCCTGATAGGAGCCGGCACGGAGAACGGCGTCGCAAACGGCGATCTCGTGCTCGCGGGCAACGGGGCGGGAGGCATCGTCATCGGCCGCGTGAGCGAACCGGGCGCGCGCCGCTCGCTCGTTACGGAGCTGTTCGCGCCCGGCGCGCGCCTTGAGGCGACGATCGCGGGCGCGCCCCTCGAAGCCGAAGGAAGGGGAGAGGGGAACGCGCGCGCCGAGGCCCCATCGACGCTCCCGGTCGCGGCGGGCGACGTCGTATTTTCATCGCACGCCGGCGGACGGGCGGTCGGCCTCGTCGGCGCCATACGGGAGGAGCCGGGGAGCGCATACAAGACCGTCTTCATCAGGACGCCTCCGGTCTCGGAGCTCGGCTTCGTCTATGTCATTCCGCGCGAGTAGGATGCGAATAGGGCTGTTCGCGCTAGGCGTTCTCGGGGCGATCTTCGGGCCGCCCGTGCTTCCGCTCATCGCCATGGCCGTATCGGCGATCCGGTACCCCGCGTGGGAGATCCTACTGCTCGGCCTTCTCGTCGACTTTCTGTGGCTACCGGCTTTTCCCGTCTCGCTTCCGCTCTTCACGATAGCGTCTCTCGCCCTGCTCTGGGGACTCGAACCTATGCGGAGGGAATTCATGGCGGGGGAGAGCGGTTTACCCGGTTGGTGAGCGATGCGCCGCGGGCTCGGGAATTGGTATAGTACGAGCGTGCTGTTCCCGAAACGCCGCTTGAACGGATACGAGATCGCGCCCGACGAGATATTTTTGGATTCGTCCAATCTCCCCGGGCGCGACGATCCGCAGTTCGAGGCCCGCGTCGTGAGGCCTCTCGGAAATCGGGCGATCGCGAGCGTCGGCATCGCGTTCATCGCCGCAACACTCGTGTTCGCCGCCCGCTCGTTCGAGCTCGGCGTCGTACACGGCAAGACGTACGCGCAGGTCTCGCGCGAGAATCGCCTGGATCATTCCCTCGTATTCGCGATCCGCGGGGTCATTTCCGACCGCACGGGCAGACAGCTTGCCTGGAACGCCGCGCCCGCTCCGGAGGCCCCGTCTCTCGCGAGGTCTCCTTCCGCGACGTCGAGTGCCGCCCGGCCGGAAGCCGGATCCGGCGTGTTTTCTCTGCGGAGATACGCCGACATGCCGGGCCTCTCGCACATTCTGGGTTTCGTGCGCTACCCCAAGGCGGATAGCGCCGGGCATTGGTGGCGCGAGGAGATGCTCGGAGTTTCCGGCGCCGAGCTCGTCTTCAACGACGTTCTCGCGGGCGAGAACGGGACGCTGATGGTGGAAACCGACGCTTTTGGGAACAAGGAGGAGCAGAGCATCATCGAGCTCGCCCGGAACGGGGAAGACGTCGCGCTTTCGATCGACGCTGAGGTGCAGAGCAGGCTGTTCTCGTATGTTAGCGCGCACGCGGCGCGGCAGGGATTTACTGGCGGCGCCGCGGCGATCATGGACGTGCGCACGGGCGAACTGCTCGCGCTCACGAGCTTTCCCGAGTACGACAACGCGGCGTTCACGAAAGGCGATGCGGCGGCCGTGCGCGCGGCGTCCGCGGATCCGCGGACGCCGCTTCTGAACCGCGCCGTTTCGGGCCTCTATGCGCCCGGTTCGATCGTCAAGCCCATCTTTGCCGCGGCCGCTCTCAACGAGGGAGTCGTCGCTCCTGAAACGAAGATACTCTCCACGGGCGCGATAACGATACCCAACCCCTACGATCCCTCCAAGCCCTCGGTGTACCGCGATTGGACGGTGCACGGGCTCGTGGATATGCGGGAGGCCATCGCCGTTTCCTCCGACGAGTATTTCTATCAGATCGGCGGCGGGTACGGCTCGCAGAGAGGCCTCGGAATACGGCTCCTCGACGAGTACGCCCGGCTCTTCGGCCTCGGATCGCCATCCGGCGTGGAACTTTTGGGCGAAGAGGCGGGCGTCATCCCGACGCCGGAGTGGAAAGCCGCCGTGTTCGGGGAGGACGATCCCTGGCGCATCGGCAACACCTACCACACCGCGATAGGGCAGTACGGGTTCCAGATCACGCCTCTGCAGGCCGTTTCTTTCATCGCGGCGATTGCGAACGGAGGAGAGCTCCTGCGCCCCTCGATACGCGCGAGCTCGACGCCGGTATCCGCGCCCGTTGGCATTCCCGACGATTTCCTGCAGGTCGTCCGCGACGGCATGTGGCTCGCGGTTACTTCAGATAGGAGGGACGCGACGGTAAAGGTCTTGAACATCCCCGGGTTCGCCATCGCCGCGAAAACGGGCACGGCGCAGATCGGCGCGCGCAACCAATGGATCAACTCGTGGTCGGCGGGGTTTTGGCCCGCGGACGATCCGCGCTATGCCTACGCGGTCGTTTTGGAAAAGGCTCCGGCGGGGACGCTCTCCGGCGCCGCGCCGGCCCTGCGGCCGTTTTTCGAGTGGCTCATCGCCGCGCACCCGGAATACGTTCGATAATTTCGAGCTACGAGCTTCTCGCTTCGAGGAAATACAAGTCTTTCAGTTCGTTCCTCGCACCTCGAAGCTCGCGCGGCCTTGCTCGCGCAGACCGAGCGGGTATAATGCTCCGCGACCAATACGTATGATGAACGACGAAACGAATTATTTAAGCAGGGAAAAATTCGATGAGCTGACCGCGGAGCTCGAACATCTGAAAACGGTGCGGCGGCGCGAGATAGCCGAACAGCTCGAGTATGCCCGCTCGCTGGGCGACCTCTCCGAGAACGCCGAATATGAGGAGGCGCGCAATCTCCAGGCCGCGAGCGAAGATAGGATCCGCACCATCGAGGGAGAACTCGCCCGTGCGCGCATCATTGAGCACAACAAAGGGGGCAAGAGTAGCGCCGTCTCCCTAGGAAGCGTCGTCACCATCCAGAAGCAGGGTGAGAAGGAGGAGCATACCTACGAGATAGTGGGGAGCGCGGAGGCGAACATGCAGGAGCACAAAATATCCCACCTCTCGCCGCTGGGAAGCGCGCTGATGGAAAAGAAAAAAGGGGACGTGTTCTCCTTCGAGACCCCCAAGGGCGCCCAGAAATACAAGATAGTGAACATCAAATAGGGAAGGCTTGGTTCAAGGACCCAGCGTAGACATCCTCGAACGGCACCGGCTCTTTTTCTTCCTGTTTGAGGCAAAATTGCCGTACACCAAAAAAGAGGGTTATTGAACTGCTGATTCATTAGAACCCATCTCAAAAATAATGGCGTAACGAGGCCGATTCCGCGCGAGCGAGGCGCCGAAGGAATCGGGAATCGGGGACAGGGAATCGGGGACAGGCACAGTTTTTCTACTAATCTTCACCCAACTCCCTAGCTGTAAAGAGGCCTGATGCTTTGAGACATCCTCGCAGGAAATGCGGGTT
>MFLB01000048.1:0-123 GCA_001781445.1 Candidatus Kaiserbacteria bacterium RIFCSPHIGHO2_01_FULL_58_22
CACGGCCCGCTCGTTCCCCGGAATGACGGATGAGGAGAGGACGACCGTGTCTTCGGGCGTGAGCCGGATGTACTTGTGGGTCTTGTTGCCGATGCGCGCGAGCGAGGCGAACTCGTCGCCCTG
>MFLB01000048.1:199-27445 GCA_001781445.1 Candidatus Kaiserbacteria bacterium RIFCSPHIGHO2_01_FULL_58_22
TTGTACTTGATGAGGCCGATCGTGCGCGCGATCTCGATGTTGGTGCGCATCGAGCGTCCGTCAATGACGATCTTCTTGCCGTATTGCTCCGCAAAATGCACAACGCGGATAAGACGCTCGAGGTGGGAGGCGAACATCGCGACGACGAGCCTGCCTTTGGCGTCTTTGATTATCGCTTCGAGCGTGCGGTAGACGATGCTCTCGGGGATGGAGAATCCCGGTTGCCAAACGTTGGTGGAGTCCATGAGGAGCGCGAGGACGTTGCGCTTCTTGAAGATCGCGTATTCCTGATGCTCCTCCTCCGTCGGCTCGCCGTTCTCGTGGTCGAGCTTTATGTCGCCGGTGAAGACCACGTCGCCCCACGGCGTCTCGATGATGATGCCCATTGAATCGGGCACGGTGTGTGTGACATTAAAGAAACGCACGGTTGCGTTTCCGAGCTTTATCGCTTCGTCCATCTCGACTTCGCGTATCTGGAGCTGTGAGCCCTGCACGAATTCCTCCTGGCGCTTCTGTATCATCATGCCCGTGAGCTTGCGGGTGTAGATAACGGGGTTGCCGATCCTGTCCATGATGTAGGGAATGCCGCCGATGTGGTCGAGGTGGCCGTGCGAGACGAGGAGGCCCCGGATCTTTCCGCGCCGCTCCTCGAGGTAGCCGGTGTTGGGCAGGATGTAATCGATGCCCGGCGTCTCCTCCTCGCGGAACTGGAATCCGCAGTCGAGGATGAAGATGTCGGGACCGATCTCGACGGCCGTCATGTTGCGGCCGATCTCCTCCACGCCGCCCAGGGGAATGATGCGGACGGTGTTGGCGTCCGGTTCGGATATCCGCGCGGCCGGAGCGCGGCCGGAGCGCGGGTGATGCTCCACCCGCGTGCGGCCGGG
The DNA here is from genome assembly GCA_001781445.1 of Candidatus Kaiserbacteria bacterium RIFCSPHIGHO2_01_FULL_58_22. Classification (GTDB taxonomy): domain Bacteria; phylum Patescibacteriota; class Minisyncoccia; order Phycocordibacterales; family UBA2100; genus UBA10103. Next base: position 1,087 of record MFLB01000048.1, read on the forward strand.
CCGCCGCGGATGCGGAGGGCGCGAACCGAAGTGGCGGGGTCCGCGGCGGCCGGGCCGGGCCGCTCCGCGCTCCCGCGGGCGAGCGGGCGAAGAGGGGCCGGCGCTCCGTGGAGCGCCGGCATACGGCGCATGGTCATGTTGGTGGTCCATAGTTAGGTTAAGTTAGGTTAGATGTTCTTTTATGTTTATTCCGTAAAGATATGCCACACGCGCTCCGTGTCGGCGTACCACTCGTACACGTTCAAAAAGCGCTCCGAAGCTCCGGAAAGCGCTCCGAGCTCCACGCCCTCGAGGCGTTCGGGAACGACGTAGATGAACTCCGGCGCGTAGAGGAAGATCGCCGGCCTGTCGTCCGCCACGTACTCGATGAACCGCTCGTAGAGCGCGTCGCGCTCGCGCTTTTCGGTCGTCGCGCGCGCCTGGGCGAGCAGGGCGTCGGCCTTCGCGTTCGTGTAGAGCGCGATGTTCAGTCCGGGATCGTTGCGCTGGCTCGAGTGCCAGAAGGCGAAGAGGTCGAGCGTCCGACCGACGACCTCGCCGAAGAGCACCGCCTCGTAATTGCGCGGGCGCAGTACGACCGTGTTGAGTTCCGAGAGAGGGTACACGTGCACCTCGACGCGGATACCCGCTTCGCGCCACGCCGACGCGACGGCCTCGGCGGTCGCGGCAAGCGAGGGCTCGTCCCCGGTCGCGAGGGTGAACGAAAGAATCAGAGCCTTTTTCTTCCACACCCCCTCTTCGTCGCTCCAGGTCCAGCCGCCGCGGGAGAGGATGTCCCGCGCGCGTTTCGCTCTGCCGGTTTCCGGCTCGCTCGCGGCTCCTCGCAGAGCCTCCGGCTTCGCGGGAGCGGCAACGCCGAGGGCCCCGGGCAACACGGGGCCGTCGAGCGGGACGCCGTATCCCTTAAGAACCTCGTCGACGATAGCTTGCTTGTCGAGCGCAGAGTCGAGCGCGGCGCGGACAGAGCTCTCCGCGAGGACCGCGTTCTTGTTCTGGTTCAGGAAGACGCCGAAGGTGCGGGGGAGCGGCGCGCGCGCGACGCGAAGATCGGAGCGCGTTATATCCCCGACCCGCGAAGGAGAGATGCCCGCGACGCCGTCGACGCGCCCGGCGTTCTGGGCGCGGATAAGCGCCTCTTCGTTGGGATAAAAAAGGAAATGCAGTTTCTCGATGTGCGCCTCGCCGAGGGCGAACGCGTCGAAAGAGGAAAACGAGTATCGCGTAACCGCGCCGGTCGCGTTCTCGTCGAAGCCCGCGACCTTGTACGGCCCGCTCCCGACGGGGCGCGTGTTCAGCGGAGAAAACGGGAACTCCTCCGCCGAGACGCTTTCCCACAGGTGCTTGGGCAGGATGCCGAGCGTCGCGTTCTCGAGGAACGGAGCGTACGCGTGCGGAAGCGTGAACACCACGGTGCGCGGATCGGGGGCCACAGCAGACACGCCTTCCCAATCCGCCCGCCGCGCGCTCTTGATCTCGGGATCCTGCGCGCGCGCTATCGTGAAAAGCACGTCCGCGGAGGTGAGCGGCGCGCCGTCGTGGAAGGTGAGAGCTGGCCGGAGCGTGAACGTGTAGACCGTGCCGTCCTCCGATATCTCGACGCGCTCGGCGAGATCGGGGATCAGCTTGCCCTCCGGTGTCGCGCGCATGAGGCCCGAATAGACGAGGGCGCCGATGTCTTTGTCTGGCCCCGAAAGCGCGAGCAAGGGATTCACGAAGCGCACGGGCCCGACAAGCCCTTCCGTGAGCGAGCCGCCGCGGGCGGGAATAGTCACGGAGGTTGCGGCGTTGGCGAGAGCGAGGAGGCCGAGCGCGCTGAACGCGAGCATCGCGGAAAGGGCGTAGAGGAGCAGGCGCTCGCCCGGCGAGAACCTCCGGAGCGCGCTCTCGAGGCGCGCGGCGTGCGGCATGGCCCGATGCTTTGTCAGAGCCGATGCGCCGCGGCTTTTTTCGGAATACGAATCTGGTTCCATGACGCAGTATGCGCCCTTTACGGCCGAGGGAGACCGCGCGGAAGCGTTAGCTGATAACGAGGTTGAGTAATGCCGATAGGGCGAAGAGGATACCGAAAACGACCGTAGCATAAAAAAGCGTTTTCTCAAAGCCGCGCCGCGTGTGGAAACCCGAGCTGAAGTTGTCGGCGCCGAACGCCCCGCCCAAGCTGGCGCCGGTGCGCTGAAGCACGACCGCTCCGATCAAAAGAACGGAGAGCCCGATCTGAACGTAGGGCAGAGCAACTTGGAGGAAACCCATCGGTGAGAGGATACCACGGCAAAGGCGGGAAATCAGCGTCAATTGTCAGTATATCATATCCAAACAGAAAGTCAAGGTTGCCGAATCGGTCCGTTCCAGTATAGTACCCGCACTGCGGCTCGGGTTGCGCCGCGTCTCGAAACCTTATTATCCGTTAGCGAATGTTCGGTATGGCAAAAGAAAAAGACAGGAAGATTACCATCCAGCCCCTCGGGGATCGCGTGCTCGTCCAGCGCGAGGACGCCGACGTGAAGTCTCCAGCGGGCATCATCATTCCCGACACGGCGCAGAAAGAAAAGTCGAAACAGGGCGTCGTCATCGCCGCGGGCCCCGGAAAATACGGCGACGAGGGCGACCTCATCCCGATGACGGTTAAGGCCGGCCAGAAAGTTTTCTTCAATTCCGGCTGGGACAATGAAATAAAGATAGAAGGCGACGATGCCGAGTATTTCCTCGTGCATGAAAGCGACATCCTTGCCGTTATTAAATAGTCTTTACTACTAACTACTTTCTACTAACTACGAACTATTTCTATGGCAAAACAAGTCATCTTTGATCAGGAAGTGCGGGGCGCGCTGAAGCGCGGCGTGGATATCGTCGCGGGCGCGGTGCGCGTGACGCTCGGGCCGCGAGGGCGCAACGTCGCGATAGACAAGTCGTGGGGCGGCCCGACGATCACCAACGACGGCGTTTCCATCGCCAAGGAAATATCGCTCGAGAACAAATTTGAGAACATGGGCGCCTCGATCGTGAAGGAGGTCGCCACCAAAACGAACGACAAGGCGGGCGACGGCACGACGACCGCGGTCGTGCTGACGCAGGCCATCGTGCATGAGGGTTTGAAAAGGACGGCGCTCGGCGCCAACGCGATGATGGTGCGCCGCGGCATCGAGAAGGCCGCGAAGGACGCCGTCGAGGAACTGCGGAAAATGGCGCGTGAGGTGAAGGGCAAGAGCGAGATACGGCAGGTCGCGAGCATTGCCGCGGAATCCTCCGAGCTCGGCGAGAAGATCGCGGAAGTGGTGGGGAAGGTCGGGAAAGACGGCGTTGTCACGGTGGAGGAATCGCAGGCGACCGGCATTGATTCGGAATACGTGGAGGGCATGGAGTTCGACAAGGGATACGTTTCCGCCTACATGATAACCAACGCGGAGCGGATGGAGGCCGAAGTGAAAGACGCCTCTATTCTCATCACCGACAAAAAGATCTCGGCAATTAAAGACATCCTGCCGTTCCTGGAGAAGGTCGCGCAGGCGGGGAAGAAAGACCTCGTCATCGTCGCGGACGACGTGGAGGGCGAGGCGCTCGCTACGTTCGTCGTCAACAAATTGCGCGGAGCCTTCAACATTCTCGCGGTGAAAGCGCCCGGCTACGGCGACCGCAAGAAGGAAATGCTCGCCGACATCGCGATCACGGTGGGCGGACAGGTCGTTTCGGAAGACCTCGGAATCAAGCTGGAGAACGCCGAGCTCTCGGTGCTGGGGAGGGCGAACCGCGTCGTCGCGACGAAAGATTCCACCGTCATCGTCGGCGGGAAGGGCAAGAAGAGCGAGATCGAGGCGCGCGTACATCAACTCCGCACGCAGGCCGAAAACACCGATTCGAAGTTCGACAAGGAGAAGCTCGACGAGCGCATCGCGAAGCTCTCCGGCGGGGTCGCCGTCATCCGCGTCGGCGCCGCGACGGAGACCGAGATGAAATACCTGAAGGATAAAATAGAGGATGCGGTGAACGCGACCAAGGCCGCCATCGCCGAAGGCATCGTGCCGGGCGGCGGCGCGGCGCTCGCGAAGGTCGGGGAGAAGCTCGGCAAGAAAGTGGATCCGAAAGCGCACGACGAGTACACGGTCGGCTATCGCATCCTCTTGAACTCTCTTTCATCGCCGCTTCTCCAGATAGCGCGGAATGCCGGGCGCGAAGACGGAGCCGTGCTTCTCAAGGAGGTCGTCACGAAGGGCGGTGCGTGGGGCTTCGACGCATCTGTCGAAGGCGACGATTCGAATATAGTGGATATGTACGAGGCAGGCATCATCGATCCGGTGAAGGTAACGAGAAGCTGTGTGGAAAACTCCGCATCGGCCGCGGCGGTGCTTCTCACCACGGAGGCGGCCGTCGCCGATCTGCCCGAGGAAAAGAAAGCGTCCGCTGGGGGAGGCGGCATGCCGGGCGGCATGGGCGACGAGATGTAGTTTGGGGTTGGTACAGTTGACAGTATGAAAAAGCCCGATAAATCGGGCTTTTTCAATTCACAGGGTGCGCAAGGCTGTTGAAAAACTGTTGGTATCTTGGTATCATGGTGGATATGAGCGCGACAAGCGTAAGGCGCGTTTTTTGGGTTAGCGCCGCCCTTATGTTCCTTGTTGGCGCATCTCTCGCGGAAGCTCAAGCGAAGCCGAAAGTGTCGGTGGATATCAGCGCAGATTTGCAGTGCGTCGGCACTCCCGATCAATTTGTGGCGGGTTGCGTCTATCCCAATAAGAATAAAAAGACCGGAAAAGAGTGTCTAACAAACAAGCCATGTAAAAGCACCGAGGTTCCCGTCGGAGGCAAGTGCGCCACTCCCGTGGACGCCAAAACGGTGACGGGTCTCAAGATCAATGGCAATTGTGTCGGGGAAGTGCCGAAGACAAAGCCGCCGGTGGGACCCGGCACGAAAGGACTCCCGCAACTCCTGCAACCGCCCGGAGGAGGCGGCGGAGGCGCGCAACAGGGAGGACTCTCGAAAGTAGAGATGCTGGATCGGATCGACGAGATCGACGGGAAGCTGGACAACATCAAGACAATCGAGGAATTCAAGGCGCTTACCGCGGAACGCGACGCGCTCACGGCGAAAATAGACGAATTAGCCAAGGAGCCCGTCGCGGATAAGCCGAAGAGCGTTCTGGGGCAAGCTTTCGAAAAATTGTTTGGTGGCGCCAAAGACCCCGTCAGTTTAGGTGCGAAAGAGCCAGATCCCGATGGCGGACGGGCGATAGCCAAGGTACAGCCCCAGGCGCCCGCAACTGGCCACACGTTCGCGTCGCCGGCAGACCCCGCAAATCCAGACAGCCCCGACAGCGGAGATTCTCCCCCCGGGTCGCAAGGACCGGTTGTCGAGGATAATGGTACTCGATATGGGACAACCTGTTACGGTACTTGGGAATGTGGTGACAATCCTAATTTGAAAGCCCATAAGGTAGATTCGCGCGACAAACCCTTAAATCCTAGCCAGGACCGAGTTGTAGCAGTCGGTAAGGAAAGCCCCTACAAATACGGCCAAAAATTGCTATTGAGGAGAGAGTTGCCAGACGGGACTGTTCTCGAAACAGTCGCGAGAGTAAGCGACCATTGTCCTGGGTGTGAAAATCGGACGCTTGATCTCACCGGCGCCACCGCTCGTGATCTTGGCGGTGAGGGCGTAAATCCCCGCGTTATGGCGTTTAGGGTAAGCGCTGACACGCCGCTTGGACCCGTTTCCTCGCACGAAAATGGCGGTAGAGATTATCAAGAATCAATCACAACCTCTCCCGCGGCCTTCACGACGCCAGACGAGCACATGTCCCAGTTCGAGCCGTCGCCGACGAAGCCTTCGTGGTGGCAACGCAATGCGCCGCCATGGCTCGGCGGCTCCGCACCAGAACCTGACCCTTTCCCCGAGAACGCGACAGATCTCGTCCGTGGCCCCGCGACACCCGTGATTCCTGCGCCCGCGGCGGTTACTCACGGGCAGCAAGTGCCGGCGCCTGAACCGGCTGGTGTCGGGTCGGGGACGCCCGTACCGGTGCCTCCTGCCGAAACAACGCCGACATCGGGGCTCGCGAATCCGATCGGTCCAGACAGCCCCGACAGTACCGGAACGCGCGCTTCGCCTTCCGGATTCTCCTGCGGCCTTTCAATCGCTGACTGCCTCGGCGGGAGGGGCGATTACGCTTCGCGGAAGAAACTCGCGGAACAACTTAATATTCAAGGATATCGCGGCACAGCTGAACAGAACACGCAGATGATAAAAATACTGAACGCTCGAGGACTGCCGATTCCGACTCCCATACCGCGCTCTCTTGATAACCCTTATGTGATGGCGGCGACTCGATATCCGACAGGAGCTTCCATTGTAGACTTTCTGATAGCCGGAGGATTGCCAAGTGATCGCGAAAGTCGCGCAGAGCTCGCTCGCGAAAACAACATTTCCAACTATACCGGAACAGGACCACAGAATATCCGGCTTCTCCGTATTTTGCGCGCGAAAGGACTCCCGCGTTAGTTGCGTGCGCATGCGGTAATGGTACAGTGTAAGCATGATGGCCAGCAGAAAAAGACTCACGCTCGGAGACGTCGGCTCAATGCTTGAGCACGTCGTTCAGCATATGGCGACGAAGGAAGATCTCGAAGAAATCAATAAGACGCTTGATGCGCACACCAAAACGCTCGGCGAGCACACCAAGATACTCGGCGAGCACACCAAGATACTCGGCGAGCACACGCGAGACCTCAATACCATCAAGAATGACGTGAAAGTAGGACTCGATAAGCGGCTACAGCTCGAGGTTCGCGTTACCCGTCTCGAGAAAAAAGTTGGCGTATGACATCAGGCTGGATACTTTTGGGCGCGGTGGCTATCGTCCTCGCATGGGCGATATGGGCCTACAACCGCTTCGTGCGGCTTACCAACCGCTCCGAGGAAGCATGGTCGGACATTGATGTGCAACTGAAGCGCAGATACGATCTCATCCCCAATCTCGTGGAGACGGTTAAGGGGTACATGACGCACGAGCGCGGAACGCTCGAAAGCGTTACCGCCGCGCGCACGAAGGCGATGGGAGCGCAGAGCGTCGGCGAGCACGCACAGGCGGAAAATATGCTCACGGGAGCCCTGAAGACTTTGTTCGCCGTCGCCGAAAGCTACCCCGATCTGAAGGCCAACGAGAATTTCGTCGAACTCCAGCGCGAGCTTTCCGACACCGAGAACAAGATCCAGGCCGCGCGCCGCTTCTACAACAGCGTCGTGATAGACCTCCAGAATGCGCTTGAACAGTTTCCCACCAACCTCATCGGCAGTCTCTTCGGCTTCAAAACGCGCGAGTTCTTCCAGCTTGAAACCGGCGAGGAGGTAGCACGCCAGCCAGTAAAAGTGCAATTTTGAGCGAACTTCTGTTCGCTGTAAACTGTTCACTGTTCACCGGTTTTTGATATGGCATCACTCTACACACAGCAGGGGAAAAACATACGCAAGACCTGGTTTTTGATGACGGGGTTTCTCGTCGTCGTCATCGCGCTCGGCTGGGTCGTTTCCCAAGTGTACGGCAACGTCGCCATTTTGTACGCGGCGGTCGCGTTCTCGCTCATCATGAACGTCACCGCGTACTGGTTCTCGGACAAAATAGCGCTTTCCTCGACGGGTGCCAAAGAGGCGGATGAGCGCGAGTACCGCGAATTGCACCGCGTTCTCGAAAATCTCGCCATCACCGCGGGCCTCCCGAAGCCGCGGCTCTACGTGATGGACGACCCCGCGCCGAACGCATTTGCGGCCGGGCGCGATTCGAAGCACGCCGTCGTCGCTGTAACGACCGGCCTCCTTGCGCGCCTGGAGCGCAGTGAGCTCGAAGGTGTCCTCGCGCACGAGCTATCGCACATCGGCAATCGCGACATTCTCGTGATGACGGTCGCGGTAGTCCTCGCGGGCTTCATCGCCATCATCGCCGATCTATTCTTGCGGATGAGTTTCTGGGGCGGGTTCGGCGGCGCCCGCGAGAACAAAAATCCAATTCTTCTCATAGCCGCTTTCGCCGCGATCATATTGGCGCCAATTGCGGCACAATTGATACAAATGGCCGTTTCCCGAAAGCGCGAATTCCTAGCCGACGCCTCCGGCGCCCTGCTCACGCGCTACCCCGACGGCCTCGCCTCCGCGCTCCGCAAGATAAGTTCCTACGAAGCGCCTCTGCGCCGCGCCAACCACGCGACCGCGCACCTCTTCATTTCAAATCCTTTCGGGGCCCACGAGGCAGGCAAGTTCATCGCAAGAATATTCTCCACACATCCGCCGGTGGAGGAGCGCGTCGCCGCGCTCACCCAAATGCGCGTTTGATTTGCGCGGTGCATCTTTTTTGGGAAGCTTCAAAATGTGCCGAAATAGTGCGATATATCGCACTATTAGCTAGTCGCGCGGTTTCTGACCGCTTCGCAACATATCCAATCGTTTCTGACCGCGCGGACCCGATATTGCCGGCATTCCTGCAGAGAGAAAGATCTCGAGGTAGTCCATGAATGACAAATTTCTGTTGAACACGCGGCAGAGAGGGTCGAAGTGACCGGCACTGCGCTTTTTATCAAGACGCCGTATTGTTGAAATACTGACATTAAGTGTTTTCATGATCTCGTAATCCGAGCGATCTTCTTCGAGCATAGTGATGATCGCGAGGCGCTTGGCGAGCATTATGCGTTCGGTCGGGGTCAGAATTGAGCGGATGCGAGCCTTGCCCCGCGCGAGCGAGGTTGAGAACATCGCCCGAATGAAAGCATCTATGATCTTCTTTTCGACGGAGGGGTCAACCTTCTTTTTCGAAACATGCGTCATACCAATAGTGCGATATATCGCAATACTAGCATGTCTTTGAGTCTCGATACCGATTGGACTATACTGCCATCGTGTTCAGGAAGGGTGGCTGAGTGGTCTAAAGCGCATGCTTGGAGAGCATGAGTCGGGGAAACTCGACCGCGAGTTCGAATCTCGCCCCTTCCGCTTTCGCGGCCGGAAGCCGTGTATAATGCCCTGCGATGGACGGACACAGGCACCTGCACGCGCGCAAGCGGATGTCGAAATCGCTCGAGCCGTACCCCGCGCGCACGCCGTGGAAAAGGATGCTCGACAGGGCCGTGCTCGGCGTCGGCATACTCGGTCCCATCATGAGCATCCCGCAGATCGCGCTCATCTATATCAGTCGCGATGCGGCGGGCGTCTCGCCGGTCTCGTTCCTCGCGTGGGCGCTCTTCGACATCCCGTGGATCGTGTACGGCCTCGTTCACCGCGAGCCGCCCATCGTCGTCACCTACACTCTGTGGCTCGCATTCAACCTGCTCATTTTCCTCGGCGCGCTGATATACGGATGACGTATGGAAGAGAGAGTCGCGAAACTTGAAAGGGAGGTGGAGGCGCTGAAAGCGCGTAACGCGCGCGTCGAAGCGGAGAAGGCGTGGGAGACAAGCTACGCGCGGACGTTCTCCATCGCGCTCGTTACGTACGCCGCCGCCGCGCTCGCGCTCTTCATGGTCGGCGTAGAAAATTATCTTCTTGCCGCACTCGTGCCGCCGCTCGCATACGTCCTCTCCACGCAATCGCTACCCGCGGTCAAGCGCTGGTGGATAGTGAATTCTATTCGGAAGCCGCAGAAGGAATAATACTTGTTACTTGTGTCAGAGCTCTCTCTTTTTCAAGATAAAGATAACGTTGTCGTCGACGTCGTCTCCGAGCGGGGGTTCGGTCTTAAGAATTATCGCTCTTTTCATATCGGCGCGCTTGTAGGTTATCGTCCCGGCATCCTCATTGATGATCGACCCCTCGTCCTCCATAGCGAGATCGAGCAGGTCCATGTAGTCATCAAGCACGTGCCCCGATCCCTCTACTGTTGGCCTTCCTGCCGCGTCGAGAGCCGCGATGGCTTCGCGGTATGTGACAGCTTCGCTCCCCGGCGGAAGCTTTTCCGAAGCCGCTTTAAATGCCGGGTCGTCCTTTACGGATTGTTTCCAGAAGTTTCTTCTGCGGGTCTTTTCCAAGTGCGCCGGGCCGTGCTTCTTATCAAGGATACCCATGTTCTTGAACGCGCTTGATTCTTGCAGGAGAGATGCGGCCATCTTTCCCCGACACAACAAGAGACCGCCCGGTACGATGTTCCTGATGAATTTCCGTGTGGCGTCCGCGTCTTCATCGAGCGCAAACATGATGTCCACGGGTTCGTCCAACAGCTGTGTCTCGGGATTCAGTTTCTTTGTAGGGACGCCGAGTCTCTCCATCATTTCCGCCTCCGCTTTCGTTTCCACGAGACCGACGACGTCCGCGTTCTTGAACACGAACTGGATCTCGACATGGCGTCCTTGATTGAGGACAGCCATCTTCGGCCTTTCTCCGAACCGCGCGATCTCCCTGCTGAAGCGAACCTTGAACGCGTCGAACATTTTGACGTTGCTTTGGAATATATCGAGCTGTGGGCCGCTTCCGAGTTTCCGTATCGCTTCAGGGACCGATCCGAACTTCTTCTCGAACTCCTCGTTCTCGGCTTCCAGGTTGAGCTGGTCGAGTTCTATTTCTGCTTTGCGCGGCATGAACATGCAAAAAGTATACCAAAGGTTGGGGAAGAGTGTACACAGCGCGCGCTGGACTCCGGCAGGAGAACGGCTACCATGTACGCATGATAGAAGTCTCGTTCCTCCCGATATTTTTCGCGGGCGTCGCTTCCATCGTCATCGGTTTCGCGTGGTACCACCCGAAGGTCTTCGGCGGCGCGTGGATGCGGCTCTCCAATCTTTCGCCGGAAGCGGTGGAGAAGGGAAAGAAGCGCATGCCCCTCCTCGCGTTCTTCGGGCTTCTCGCGAGCATGCTCGCGGCCTACGTGATGAGCTACTTCGGCATCGCGTGGGGCGTGTTCGACGTCATCGGCGCGATCGAGCTCGGCTTCTGGTGCTGGGCGGGATTCGTCGTTCCGACTATGCTCGGCATCGTTCTGTGGGAGCAAAAACCGCTCACGCTCTATCTCATCAACGCCGGCTATTGGCTCGTTGCCCTCATCGCGATGGCGATCGTTCTCTTGTTCTGATTTAATGGGGTAATGAAAAAGACACTCGTCACCGCGCTTCTTCTCGCGGCGTGCGCGTTCATCATCTCGCTCGTCTACAAGCCACTGCCCATACCTTCTCTCATCGGGCAAGACCAGGAGCGCGAGATCCGGAGCATCGATATATCCGGCCGGATAGTGCAAGTCGAGATCGCGGATACGCCGGCGGAGCGCGAAAAAGGTTTGAGCGGCCGGGAGGGATTAGCGCCCGGCGAGGGCATGCTCTTTGTTTTCCCGGAGGACGGGGTCTACTCCTTTTGGATGAAAGACATGCGGTTTGCCATTGACATTTTGTGGATTTCTCGTGAAGGCGTTATCGTGGATGTGCGGGAAAACGTCTCGCCGGAGAGCTACCCAGCGGCGTTCACGCCGAGAGGGGAGGCGAGATACGCAGTAGAGCTTCCTGCGGGCTACGCGGAGGAGTACAGTGTCCGCCCCGGCGACGCCGTGCGACTCTAGCGCCCGGCGGCCGGGTTTTCCACAGGTCCCGCTCCGGAAAACTTCACGGAGCGAGGGGTACAATGAACGTCCTTTTGAAGGATATATGGCAAGCCGAATCGTAAGCGCAAGAATTCGCAAGCCGAAGACTCACGCTGTCTCCGCGGTCCTCTCCGACGGCGCCGCGATGCGCGTCTACAAAAAATATCTTCCGCAGATACAGAAGCGCGACGGGCGCATCGTCCCGTTCGAGCTGACGAAGATCGCTTCGGCCATCGAAAAAGCGATGAAGGCCTCGAACGAAGGCTCGGAAGACGAGGCGATCGTCATCGCGCACAAGGTCGCGGGCGAGATGATGCGCATCGCGAAGACGTACAAGAATTTTCTGCCGACGGTGGAAGGATGCCAGGACGAGGTCGAGCGCCAGCTCATGCTTTCGGACTACGTCGCGACCTCCAAGGCCTACATTCTTTTCCGCGCGGAGCGCGCGAAGATACGCAAGGAGCAGGGAGAAGTGCCCGAGCGCGTGCGTGAGCTCGCCGAGGAGAGCAAGAAATATTTCAAGGGGAATCCGCTCGGAGAGTTCGTCTACCTGCGCACCTACGCGCGCTGGATCGAGAGCGAGCAGCGCCGCGAGACGTGGATCGAGACCGTGGACCGCTACGTGAATTTCATGAAAGAGAATCTCGGCGACAAGCTCGGCAAGCGCGAGTACGCCGAGGTGCGGGAAGCCATACTGAAGCAGGAGGTCATGCCTTCGATGCGCGCGATGCAATTCGCCGGCGCGCCCGCCAAGAAATGCAACACGTGTTTTTACAACTGCTCGTTCACGGCGCCGGTCAAACTCGAAGATTTCGCGGAGATCATGTACCTCTCGATGCAGGGATGCGGCGTGGGCTACGCGGTGGAGAGCCAGAACATCCAACAGCTCCCGCAGATCGAGAAGCAGGGCGGAGAAAAACTGCCGACGCACGTCGTCGAGGACACGAAGGAGGGCTGGTGCAACGCGCTCACGCTGGGATTGAAGACGTGGTACGGCGGCAGGGACATCGAGTTTGATTTCTCGCTCATCCGCCCGGCCGGAGCGCGCCTGAAGACGATGGGCGGCAAGGCCTCCGGCCCCGAGCCGCTTCGCTCGCTCCTTTCGTTCGCGCGCGAGCGCATCCTGCGCAAGCAAGGAAGGCGCCTGCGCAACATAGACGCGCACGACATCATCTGCAAAATAGGCGAGTGCGTGGTCGCGGGCGGGGTACGTCGCACGGCGATGATAAGTCTCTCCGATCTCGACGACGTGGATATCCGCGACGCCAAAAAAGGCCAGTTTTTCCTCACGGATCCGTACCGGAGCGTCGCCAACAACTCCGCCGTGTACGAGACGAAACCGACCAACGCGGAATTGATGGACGAATGGGTCGCGCTCATGAAAAGCGGCACCGGCGAGCGCGGCATTTTCAACCGCGGAAGCCTCGAGAAGACGATGCCGGAGCGCCGCATCAAGTTTTTGCAGAAAAAGCACAAGCGGAAGGGCTTCATCGGACAAATGGGCACAAATCCATGCGGCGAAATTTTATTGCAAAGCAAACAATTTTGCAATTTGTCGGAGGTCATCGCGCGCGCGGACGATACCGAAAAGACGCTCCTGCGGAAGGCGAAGCTCGCGACGCTCCTCGGGACGTATCAATCCACGCTCACGAATTTCAATTACATCTCGCAGGAGTGGACCGACAACTGCCGCGCGGAGCGCCTGCTTGGCGTCTCCATCACGGGGCAGTGGGACTGCCCGGCGGTGCGCGACGCGAAGTGCATGAAGAGGATGCGCGCTGTCGCTATCAAGGCGAACGCGGCGTACGCGAAGCGCTTCGGCGTGAACGTCTCGACATCCATCACTTGCGTGAAGCCTTCCGGCACCGTTTCGCAGGCGTTCAACTGCTCCTCCGGCATCCACCCGCGCCACTCGCAGTACTACATCCGCCGCGTCCGCATCTCCGCGACCGACTCGCTCTACAAGATGATGCGCGACCAGGGCGTGCAGGCGCACCCGGAGGTGGGGCAGAACGCGAACGAGGCGACGACCTTCGTTCTGGAATTCCCGGTCAAGGCTCCGAGCGGCGCCGTCTTCAAGAACGATCTCACGGCCCTGCAGCAGCTCGAGTATTGGAAAATGGTGAAGCTGAATTTCACCGAGCACAACCCGTCCGCGACCATTTCCGTCGGGGAAGAGGAGTGGGTGCAGGTCGTCTCGTGGCTCTACGAAAATTGGGACATCATCGGCGGGCTTTCGTTCCTCCCGCGCGAGAACCACGTCTACCGCCTCGCGCCCTATGAGGCGATAGACAAAAAGACGTACGAACAGCTTGCGGCGCGCTTCCCGCAGATCGATTACTCGAAGCTCGTCATCTATGAGCGCACCGACGAAACGGAGCAGGCGAAAGAATTGGCGTGCGCGGGCGGGACGTGCGAAATAGTTTGATAGCCACTTGAACTAGTCAGTAGAAAGTAGTTAGTAGTCTGTAGAAAAAGAAAGAGCCCGTAGAATCGCTGTGTCGATATCGAGTACCATATCAACGTGCTCACTCAAAAGCGAAAGCGAGCATCGCTTTCGCTTTGCTCGCTTCGCCGCGTCGATAAGCCGGATTCTGTCTTGCCCTGTGAGATAGCGCTTGCGCGGCATCTCGTGGGGCGAGGCAACCATGTATCTAGGTCCTCGATTGCTCTCGGACTCAAGCGGCTCTCCCGTCTGCAGTTTTATCAATTGAATAAAACTGCGGCTTGGGCACGGCCTTGCACGCAGGTAGGAATTTTGCCGTTTCATTTTTGTGTTTCCACAAAACTCATCCTTTCGGATGCCTAGCCTCTCGGCGTCGGCGTTTCTGTTCGCATCCCTTCCCGCTCTTTCTTCAGAAAGGGCGGGAGACGGGCGTTACCCGCTACCGTGCTACACCTTTCGATGTGCGTGTCCGGACTTTCCTACCTGCTCTTTCTTCAGAAAGGGCAGGTCGGCTGCCTGACGCGACAGCCAGTATCGCATAGAGAGCCGGAAAATCAAACTTTCCACAGGCATCTCTTCTCCTTCGCCGAGCACCTCGTAGCTTGCTACGAGGATGAAGGCGAGGAGAACCCTGCGTAGCCTTGGCGAAGCAGGGTCCCCGGCTTCGGAGAATTCCACGGATACCTCGCGGCTTTGCCGCGAGGAGCTTCATTTCCGCGTGATATACTCGCGGAATATGCGGTACCTTGTGCGTTCGGAAACGACAGCCCGGTGGTCTGTCCTCCTTCTCTTTATCCTCGTGCCGTCTTTCTTCGTCCCGGCGCCCTGGATGGGTGTCGCGCAGGCGAAGATACTGCTGGCGACCGTCGCCGGCGTCGTCGCGCTCCTCGCATGGCTGTTGGCGTCACTCAACGAATCGCGGCTCCGCATCCCTTCGAGCCCGCTTCTCGCCGCCTCCGCTCTCGTTCCCGTCGCATATCTCGTCTCCGCGCTCGCGACCGGCGCATCGTGGGAGTCGTTCGTGGGACAGGGGGCGCAGGACACGGTCATGAACGCCGTCGTCTGGTACGTCCTGCTTCTCGTTTCCGCGGCGGTCCTCTACGCGGGATACGACCGGGTGCCACGCGCGCTCCGGGCGTTTCTCGCCGGAACCTCTCTCGTGCTTCTCGCGCAGATAATCCACCTCGCCGTCCCGTCGTTTTCCTTCGGGGGCGCGCTTCCCATCGCGCCTTCTTCTATCGCGGGAAGCTGGCACGACCTCGGCATCTTTCTGGCGCTCGCGACCTTCGTTTCCATCGCGCTCCTCGGCACGCCTGTCGCGGGCGGATACTGGCGATACGTCGCGCTTGCAAACACTCTCGCCGGCGCGTTCTTCCTCATAGTCATCAACTACGCCGACGTCTGGCTCGGATTCTTTTTTCTCTGTCTCTTCTACGCGTTCTTCCTCTACCAAACGCGCGCTCCCGGCTCCGGCGTCCTACGCCTCCGGAGGGCATGGGTGTGGCTCGCTCTCGCCCTCGCCGCGCTCGGTCTCTATTTCGGAGGCTCCTTCGTGCATGCGGCTCTGCCGGGTCCACTGCAGGTGGCGCAGATCGAAGTGCGGCCGTCGTGGCAGGGGACGTTCGAAATAGGCAAAAAGGTCTTCGCCGAGCCGAGCCGCGCCTTCTTCGGTTCCGGCCCGAGCACGTTCTCGAGGGAGTGGGGGCTCTACAAGCCGCTCTCCGTCAACGCGACGCAGTTCTGGAACGTAGATTTCTACCACGGCGTCGGGTTCATCCCCACCTCGTTCGTGACGATGGGCGTCATCGGCTTTCTCGCGTGGGGGGCCGTGTGCGCGGCGCTCGCGTGGAGCCTCTTCCGCTGGTTCAGGGAGATGGCTTCGGGCGCGGTCGTTCGCACGGTTCTCGCGGGAAGCGCGCTCTACCTGACCGCATTCCACATCTTGTACGTTCCGGGCCCCGCGCTTTCTCTTCTCACCTTCCTGATATTCGGCGCGCTTATCGCGCACGAGTGCTCGGGAGGCGGCCGGGAATGGGCCATCCCGCTCTCAGGGGAGGGTTGGAAAGGGAGAGGGGCGATCGCTGGGGCCATTCTTTTTGGCCTTCTCGTGCTCTTCGGCGGCGTCCAGTCGGCGCGCTCGCTCGCTTCCGACGTTCTCGTGAATCGCGCGGCCGCCGCGTACGCGCGCGGAGGGGATACGCAGATAGCCTTGCGCTCGATAGCGCTTTCGCTCATGATACTGCCCAACAACGACAGAGCCCATCGCGCGGGGGTCGAGCTCGGCCTCGCCCAGCTTTCGAAGATGATAGCGGAAGGCGGCGGCGAAAGCGCTCGCGCGGAGCTTCAGGGAATCCTCAATGCGACCATACAGCACGGTCTCGCGGCGATTTCCATCGAGGATCGCAACTACCAGAATTGGCTCACGCTGGCGCGGCTCTACGGCGAGCTTGCGGGCGTCGGCGTCGAGGGCGCCGAGAGTTCGGCCCGGCAAGCGTACGCGGAGGTTCTGAAGAACAATCCCACGAGCCCGCTTCCGTATCTCGGGCTCGCCCAGCTCGATCTCGCCAAGGGCGATGACGGAGCGGCGCGCGGGAATCTCGAGACCGCTCTCCGGATAAAGCCCGATCTCGCCGCCGCGCACTTCCTGCTCTCGCAGGTGGAGGCGCGCGCGGGAAATTTCGGAACGGCGCTAGAACACGCCGCCACGGTGACCCAGATCGCCGGAGAGGACCCGCTTGGGTGGTACAACCTCGGGACCGTTCTGTATGCGCAAAAGAACTACGAGATCGCCGCGTCCGCCCTCGAGCGTGCCGCGTCGCTCCAGAGCAATTACGGGAACGCGCTTTTCCTCCTCGGCCTTTCGTACTACCGGCTCGACCGGAGGGAGGATGCGCTTGCGGCCCTGAAGGTCGTCGCGGCTCTGAACCCCGGCGACGCGAGGCTCGGCGAGATGATCGCGGCGCTCGAAGCGGGCAGGAGCTTAGAACCCATCTCAAAATAAACCGCCCTATGAAAGGAACGAACAGCTTGGCTACTGCGGCCGCATTTCCGCGGCTACGAAGCCGAACGGCTCGGACTCGCCGTGTCCCGGGACACGCCTCGTCCTGCGCCGCGGCTTCTCGCTCGCGGAAATGCGCCCTCGCTACGCCATTTATTTTGAGATGGGTTCTAGATTCTCTTTCGCAATAGCGCTATGATGCGCGAAAC
Source organism: Candidatus Kaiserbacteria bacterium RIFCSPHIGHO2_01_FULL_58_22 (assembly GCA_001781445.1). Taxonomy (GTDB): domain Bacteria; phylum Patescibacteriota; class Minisyncoccia; order Phycocordibacterales; family UBA2100; genus UBA10103. The sequence continues at coordinate 18,274 of MFLB01000048.1, forward strand.
CCTCCGGTTTCTCGCCTCCCCGGTGCGCGGATTGCAGGCCGCCGTCTACGTGCTTGCGGCCTCCGCGCTCCTCTCTTCCGCGCTCGCGCTCGTGCGGGACCGCCTGTTCGCGCATGCCTTCGGCGCGGGCACCGAGCTCGATCTCTATTACGCCGCGTTCCGCATCCCGGATATTCTCTTCGTCGGGACCGGGGCGCTCGTATCGGTCTACATACTCATCCCCCAGCTCGTGCGCAGGACGCCGGATGAGCAAAAAGAGTACATCGACACGGTCGTCGCGGGGTTCTCCGCACTCGCCGTTCTCGCTTCCTGCGCGGCCGCGCTCGCCGCGCCGCATATTCTCGCCGCGCTGTTCCCGCACTTCGAAGCGGCGGGGCACTTGCCGACGCTTGTCGCGCTGACGCGCATCATGCTCCTCCAGCCGATACTTCTCGGCCTTTCGAACATTCTTGCCGCCATCACGCAGGCCAAGCAGAGATACGCGCTCTATTCGCTCTCGCCCATCCTCTACAATCTCGGCATCATCGCGGGCCTCGTCGCGCTGTATCCCGTGTTCGGCATCGCGGGCCTCGCGTGGGGGGTCGTTGCAGGCGCCGCGCTCCATCTCGGCGTCCAGATCCCCTCGGTCGTCGGCGACGGGTTCTTCCGCTCGCCTCCGCGCTTCCGGCAGGCGAGGGCGCTCGTTGAAACGGCGGCTATCTCGGTCCCGCGCGCCCTGGCTCTCTCGATGAACCAGGTAACGTTCCTCGGCCTGACGGCGCTCGCCGCGACCCTCGCAAGCGGCTCGATCGCCGTTTTCACCTTCGCGTTCAATCTGATGAGCGTGCCCCTTTCGGTCATAGGGGCGTCGTACTCGGTCGCCGCGTTCCCGACGCTCGCCTCCGCGCTCTCCGGAGGCCGCCGCGGCGAATTCCTCGAACACGTCGCGGCGGCCGCGCGCTACATCCTCTTCTGGTCGCTCCCCGCCGTCGGGCTCGCCGTCGTCTTGCGCGCTCACATCGTCCGCGTGGTCCTCGGGAGCGGCTCGTTCGACTGGACGGATACGCGCCTGACGGCGGCCGTGTTCGCGCTCCTTTCGCTCGCGCTCGCCGCCCACGCCCTGACCCTTCTTCTCACGCGCGCGTACTACGCCGCCGGGCGCACGCTTGTTCCGTTCTTTATCGCCGCCGCCTCCGCCGCCTCCGCCATTCTCGCCGCCGTACTCTTCATGCGGTGGTTCGAGTATCCGCAGGTACTGCGTTTTGCGGAGGATCTTATGCGGCTCGAAGACGTGCCCGGAACCTCGATACTCGCCGTCGCGCTCGCGTACGCGCTCGTCTCCGTCGCCGCGGCCGTCGTTCTCGCGATATCCTTTGAAAGGAGGTTCGGCGGCTTTTTCGGCCGCATCAGGACCACTCTTGCGCAGGGGACGCTTGCCGCGCTCGCCGCCGCCTCCGCCGCGTACGCCACGCTTGCGTTCGTCGGCCCACTGACGCTCTCCTCGACGCTCTTGTCGGTGTTTTTGAGGGGCTTTGCGGGCGGCACCGCGGGAATCGCCGCCTGCGCGCTCGTCTACTTTCTCCTCGGAAATCGCGAGTATCTCGAAACTGTCTCTTCCATACGCGGCAAGCTGTGGCGCGCGCCCCTGCCTCCCGCTCAACCCATTCACTCGGCGGAAGACATCGGCCCCTCGAGCCTCCAATAGTGCAGGAACGCCGTATTCGTTGTATACGTTATACGCGTTCAAGGGTGCGCGCTACTGAACATCCGGAACAATTAAAGCAACTACAACATGTCCGCTATCCGCAACTTCAGCATCATTGCCCACGTGGATCACGGCAAGAGCACCCTTGCCGACCGCATGCTCGAACTCACCGGCACGATAGAGCCGCGCAGGATGCAGGAGCAGGTCTTGGACAGAATGGAGTTGGAACGCGAGCGGGGGATCACCATCAAAATGGCTCCGGTTAGGATGCTGTGGCATCCCAACCGGCGCGGACTGACGCAGACTGAATCGCAGAAGAACGCGGAAGATGCAACATTGTTGTATGGCGATGTAACGTACAAGATCCGAGCGGCGGCGTTTGATGTGCGTAAGCAGCTTGGTCTCGGACACAAAGAATCTGTTTACCACAAAGCGCTTGCGATCGCCTTCAAGCAACAAGGACTGAATTTCGTGAGCGAGAAATCTATTCCAATACACTACAACGGCGCACATGTCGGTACATACCAGCCGGATTTTATTGTGGAAGATAAGGTGTTAGTTGAATTAAAAGCTCTTCCGGAAATTCGCAGGCCGCAACAAGAGCAATTGTGGAGCTACCTCAAAGGCAGCAGCTACAAGCTTGCGCTTCTTGTGAATTTTGGCAGTACCGATGTCGACATACAGCGTGTTGTTTTTGATACAGCTCGTACACAGGACTTTCCGCGTTCGTCGGCGTCAAGTCCGCGTGATTCTGCGCAAGTTGAGGAATACATCCTCAACTTGATCGACACTCCAGGGCATGTCGACTTTTCATACGAAGTATCTCGCGCGCTTTCGGCCGTCGAGGGCGTGGTGCTTCTCGTTGACGCTACACAGGGCGTCGAAGCGCAGACGCTCTCGGTCCTTTCGGTCGCGCGCTCGCTCGGCCGCGTCGTCATCCCCGTCGTCTCGAAGACAGACGCCCCGAATGCGCGGACCGAGGACATCGCGAGCGAACTCGCTCTTCTGCTCGGTTGCGAGGGATCGGCGGTCTTGCGCACGTCGGGGAAAACGGGAGCGGGAGTCGCGGAGCTTCTCAATGCGATCGTCGAGCGGGTCCCGCCGCCCCGCTCGGGGGGCAAAACGCAGGCGCTCGTGTTCGACTTCGGCTATTCGGACCATCGCGGCGTCATCGTGTATATGCGCGTGTTCGGCGGGACCATTAAAAAGGGTGACAGCCTCCGACTCATCGAGGGCAGGGCCGATTTTACGGCTCTGGAAGTTGGTGTTTTGACGCCAGACGAGAGGCCTTGCGCAGAACTACGCGAAGGCGAGATAGGGTATGTCGTTACAGGGATCAAAAAACCCGGTGTCGCCTCCGTGGGAGACACCGTCACCAGCGCTCGCGCTCCTGCGCCGGCCCTCGCAGGATATCGGTCGCCAACACCGGTCATTTGGGCCAGCGTGTATCCAGAATCCCAAGACGATCTTCCGCTCCTGCGCCAGTCGCTCGAGCGCCTGCGGCTCTCGGACTCGTCCCTCTCGTACGAGGAGGAGTCCTCCGGCGTCATGGGAAAGGGGTTTCGCTGCGGTTTTCTCGGAATGCTCCATCTGGAGATCGTCGTCGAGCGCTTGCGCCGCGAATTCAATCTCACGCTCGTGGTAACACAGCCGACCACCGTGTACGAGATCACGAAACAGGGGTCCGTTGAAGAAATTTATGCGCCCGCACGATTTCCCGACGATGGCACGGCATTGCGCGTGCGTGAGAGGTGGGCCAACGTGCATGTCATCGCGCCGCCGATGTACATAGGCGGCGTGTCACAACTTTTGTACGAACATGAGGCGGAAGTGGGGGACAGCGAGGCACTGCCCGACGGAAAGGTGCAACTCTCCGCCGCAATGCCCCTGCGTGAACTCATGCGCGGATTTTTCGATAGGCTGAAGAGCGTTTCTTCCGGCTTCGCTTCTCTTTCGTATGAGCTTATTGAGATGCGCGATGCGGATGTCGTGCGTCTCGACGTTCTTGTGGCCGAGGAACTCGTACCCGCTTTTTCCCGTATCGTTTCGCGCCGCCGTCTCCAGCGCGAGGCGGAGGCCATGGTGGACAAACTGGAGGAACTCCTGCCGAAACAGCTTTTCGAGCTCAAAATCCAAGCAAGAGCGCAGGGTCGTATCATCGCCAGCCGCCGCAAATCCGCTCTGCGCAAAGACGTGACGGGCTACCTGTACGGCGGCGACGTGACTAGGAAAATGAAGCTCCTCGAAAAACAGAAACGTGGCAAGAAGAAAATGCTCGCGCGCGGGAAAGTGGACATCCCGCACGAGGTGTTTCTCAAGGTCGTGCGGGAATCCTAATATGCGAACAACACAGGAAGCATTTGACCGGCTTCTCGCCAAGCAAAAGCTCGTACTGACATTTATTGGAATGTCGGGCATCGGGAAGACGCGTCACGCTAGGCGGCTCGCCCTCTTAGGTTTTCAACACATTTCGTGCGACGACCTGATCGCACCGCGAATATCAAATATGTTGCAAAACGTAACCGATGTCGGGGTATGGATGGGACAGCCTTATTCCAAAAGGTATCGCGAGCGCGAACGACGATTTCTGGAACTTGAAGAAGAGGTGACACGAGAAGCTCTTTTGCAGGTAGAGGGAAACGCTGTAATTGACACGACGGGAAGCGTTATCTATTTATCAGAAAGTCTATTGCAGCAACTCAAGGAGAATTCGCTCGTCGTGTATTTCAAGGCGGTGCCCGAAATGTACGAGCGGATGTTAAAGGTTTACTTGAGCGATCCGAAGCCTGTCGTCTGGGGAGATTCGTTCCGACGAAAAAAAGGCGAGAATGAGGCAACGGCCTTGAAGCGCTCGTATCCGGACCTTTTGGAGTTCCGCGCTAAAAGGTATCAAGAGCTTGCCGACGTAACAATTCCATTTGAAACACGGCAGGAAACCTCTCTTGAAGCAGAGCGCCTTCTGCGCAACATCCGAGCAAGCATCGCTCGTTAGTACACGCCAGGGATGAGGCCTGGGGCAAAGAAGAGAACCATACCGATAATGACCAAGACCGCGATGACGCCCCATGCGGCGTTGATGATTTTCTTGGTTTTCTTGTGATAGAGAAAGCTCATATCAGCGTATAGGGAATAGGGTATAGGGTATAGGGGAAAAATGCAATAGAATCGAATCATGTGGTCGCGCAATCAACGGCAGGGGGCGGCGCGGCTTTTTCTGCGCCGCCTCATGCTCCTCGCCCTCCTCGCCCTCCTCGCCGCGGCCGTTTCGGGGGTGTGGGGGATATACCGGAAGGAACGGGAGTCGGCGGCGCGGCGCGCGGAGGCGGAGAGCGAGCGCGCCGACCTTCTCATGCGCCGGGCCCAGCTTGAATCCGATATCGCGAAATTGAGGACCGACCGGGGGGTCGAGGAGACCCTGCGGGAGCAGTTCGCGCTCGCCGAGAGAGGCGAGAAGCTCATCGTCATCGTCGAGCCGCCCGCTCCCGCTTCTCTCAAGGCGACGTCGACGATCGTAGATTGGCTGAAAAAAAGCTTAAGGTGGTGGTAAAGTAGAAAGCGTCGCGGGATTAGTTTAGTGGCAGGACGACTGCTTCCCAAGCAGTAAGCGCGAGTTCGATTCTCGCATCCCGCACCATATTCACAAGTATTTTCTGCCGTACGCGCGCATGGCGTCGACGACTTTGTTGAACGCGGCGCCTTTGTTGGTAAGCTCGTAGTGCGCGTGCGCCGACCTCGGGAAGCTCCGGCGCGCGACGAGTCTTTCCTTTTCGAGCTTTCGCAACTTTATCGTCAACGTGCGCGGGCTCATGCCGCCGAGCGAATCCTCGAGTTCGCCGAACCTCCGGGGGCTTTTGAGAAGATCGCGGATGATGAGGAGAGAACAGGGGTCGCCCACGAGGTCGGCGACCCGCGCCACGGGACATTCTCCGCACAGCTTCTTCCTCTGGCTCCGCGTCCGCAACATTACACCACTCTATCACGCCCGTGCATACTTTACAAAGTAAAGCGAGTCGGGGTAGGATGCTTCAATATCAATTTACCAGCCGAAAAACTCATTGCAGGAACTATGGAACAGCGACTGAAGGTGAAGATTATCCTTGGAAGCACGCGGCAGGGCCGCTTCAGCGAGAAGCCCGGGCGGTGGATACACGAGGAGGCGAAGAAGCGGGGCGAGTTCGACGCCGAACTTCTCGACCTGCGCGACTACGAGATGCCGTTTTTCGACGAGCCCGTGTCTCCGAGCTACAAGGAGAAGCCCTACGAGCACGAGGCCGTCGTGCGCTGGACGGCGAAGATAGCGGAGGCCGATGCGTTCATCATCATCGCGCCCGAGTACAACCACGGATATCCCGGCGTCTTGAAGAACGCGCTCGACTACGCCTATCAGGAGTGGAACAACAAACCCGTCGCCTTCGTCTCCTACGGAAGCGCGCTCGGCGCGCGTTCGGTGGAGCAGTTGCGGGAAGTCGCAGTCGAGCTTCAGATGGCGCCCATCAGGAACGCTATCCACATGCCCTACGACGTCATCGTGGCGGCCGGGAAGGGCGTTTCCGAGGAGGAGTTGTTCGCGCCGTATGCCAATGGCGCAAGCGGTCTTCTCGACCAGCTCGCATGGTGGGCTAAGGCGCTAAAGGCGGCGCGCGGAGCGTGATATACTCGCAACTACTAACTACTAACTACTCACTACCAACTATCCCTATGGCAATCCGGCAAGTAACAATTTACTCGACCCCGACGTGCCACTTCTGCCACGCCGCGAAGGAGTTCTTCGATGCGAACAAGGTCGCATACACCGACTACAACGTCGCGACCGATATCGAGAAGCGGAAGGAGATGGTGGAGAAGAGCGGCCAGATGGGCGTGCCCGTTATTACGATAGGGGATACGCTTATCGTCGGCTTTGACGAAGGACGGCTACGCGAACTGCTCGCGGTCTAGTGCCCCCGGCAGGAATTGCACCCACATTAACCGCTTAGGACGCGGCGGTTCTATCTTTTGAACTACGGGGGCGTCGCGGCCACTATAGCATGGTACTATTTTCTATATGCCGCCGAATCAGGATGTGCAGGAAATATTGCGGCTCACGCGCGAGAACAACCGCATGCTCCACAAAATGCGGCGCAATGCCTTCTGGGGCGGCATCATAAAATTCGCGCTCTACGCGCTCGTACTCGTCGTCGCGCCGCTCTGGCTCTATTCCACCTATCTTGCGCCGATCATGGAGCAGATGACGCGAACGATGGAGCAGATACAGAGCACGGGCGCGCAGGCGCAGGAGAGGCTCGGGACCCTGGAGAACATCGAGAATTCACTGCGCCAGTTCGACTTCTTCGGAGTTTTAGGCCGCTAGCGTCCGCGCAGGCGCAATGCTCTGTGCAAGTAAGAAGGATTTTCGCAACAGTAGATGTTTGATATAGTACCGAAACTGCCTGGGTAGCTCAGTTGGTAGAGCGCGTCCCTGAAGAGGATGAGGCCCCCGGTTCGACCCCGGGCCCAGGCACAATGATTAGGGTGGTCAGTGCAAGTCTGACTCCAAGAACAAGAATCAGGGACAGGCACAGTTTTTCTTATTATTTTGTGGTATAATCTATATTTCTGCAGGCCGACCGGGTTTTCGGATTGTGGACGCAAGCCTGTACGTATCGACCATCTGCTCAACCCATCGTGCGCTACCATACGGCGCGCCTCGGTTGACCGATTCTCGTAGCGTAGCAAGGTCTTTCTCTGAATCTGGTGTATTGATCCACGCGCGATAGCTTCGCGGCAGCGCTACTGGCGATTCGGAAAGCAGTCGTTTCTGCTGCGGCGTGCCGTGGAGCCGTAGCCGCGCGCTTCCCCATCGCCAGTTCTCCGCTCTCTTCGCGAGTCGAGCCCGCACCGGGTTGCGCTCGATGTACTTTAGCACTGTCAGTAGGTGATGATCTGTTTTGGTGAGGAACGATTTGTATCGACCTTGATAGAGCGGGCCGGTGCCGATCGTCTCTGTGAACGCATGCACTCTGCGTGTGTGCGCGTTGGTAAGCCAGTGCATGAAGGTGCTCATGTCCCCGTCGTTCTCAGGGTAGAGCAGCAGGTGCCAGTGGTTGGGCATGAGAGCGTACGCGAGAATCCGCATGTCGGTCATCTCTTTCGCTTCGATGAGTAGGTCTTCAAAACATCGATAGTCCTCATTTTCGTTGAAAATTGTGAGTCTGCCAACGGCACGATTGAGCACGTGATACACATGATTGCCGACATCAACACGCGCGACACGGACCATATGAAATACTATACCATGTACATTAGCAATTAACTGTGCCTGTCCCTGTTATTGTACTTCTCCAGGCTCAAACCAGCCTTCCTTTGTACCGACATGTGAGAATAGCGTTTGATATGGACCTTCGTTTTCTCCGCTTCGCCAGTGCACCGTGTCTCCTACGCGAGAAAACGATACCCGCGTTTTTGCTCCCTTCTCGTCTTGAATGACCAAATCGCATGGCGAGCCAGTTTTAAGAGTGTCTACCACCGTCTTCCAAAGCTTAGACAGCGGCTACTTGCCCGTAGCCTCTTCAGTTTTCAATCGTTCCGGCATTACCAGTATCGTACCTCGATAACTAGAAGCTTTGCAAGGGGAGAAAAAATCGTGAGCTTGGGAGCCAGCGCCGTCTCATTCAACGCATTTCGAGACGGCGCGATTCATGCACGCGGGGGAGGGAGGGGACCAGTGCATTTGGATTTGAGTCCTTGCATTCCGTGCATTTCACGAAGTCGAATCGTAAGAGGACGTATCGCTTGGCACGCGCGCGGAGCGCGCGCTAATGTCAGGGGTTGGTAAACCCCGTTAGAGAACTCGCACGGAGCATTAGACCCCGTGCTCGTATTTGGGGGTACCCCTGCGGCAAGCCACTGGGCATTCTCTAACGGGGTAAAATTGGTTCGAGCGTGGTTGTATAGAGTCACCAACTTAAAATCCCATCGTGAACGTCATCGGTTTCGCCTCGCCCGACAGCCAGTTCGACGTGTCGAGCTGAACTTCCTTGAGGGCGCCGAGGTCGCGGTATTTCAGCGCTCCGTTCTGAAGCGCGTAGTCGAAGACGCGCTTCGTGAGCTCGACGTCTTTTTGACAGTACTGCTTCACTTTCTCGATCTCTCCCTGCCGCCACCACTTGAGGGATTGGAGGCCGTCGGCGCTCTTGCCCTCTCCAAGGGTCGCTTCCGCGATAGTGTCGAGCTTCAGGCGCCGTCCGAGCGAGCGGTAGACCTCCTGCAGGAGGTCGAGCGAGCGTATGCGCGTGAGGTCGCCGGGATAGTACTTATTCAAGAGAGGAATGTCGAAATGATCGGAGTTGTAGCCGACGAGCGCGTCGGTGCGCTCCAATATCTCCCACAGCCGCGGCAGTTCGTGTTCGAGATAACACGAATAGGCGTCCGTTTCCGAATCGTGGATGCCCACGACCGCAATGGCGAGGTCTGCCGGATCGGACGAGCCAGTGTCGCTCATCCAGTTTG